>NZ_JAMFRV010000480.1 GCF_026224925.1 Pseudomonas sp.
AATTTTTGGAAGTCGCCCGTACCGGCCCAGAGAATTGTCAGCGGTACAAAGGCGACGACGGGCATATAGCGTACAAAATCAACGAATGGCTCAATTGAGGCCTTCCAAAACCCATAACTCCCCGCCAGCACGCCAAAAAATATCGACATAACTGAAGAGATCAGAAAGGCAATACTAATTCGATAAAGACTGATCTTAAGGTCAGTCCATAAAGTCCCGTCGTTCGCCAACTGCACCATTTTTGCTATCACGGCGTGGGGGGCAGGAAGGAAAATGGGTGGCACGATGGCCATCCCAGTGAGTATCCACCAGCTAGCGGCAATAACAACGAACACTGCAATAGCTATTGTTAGATATCCCGCCTTAGATGGCTGGCGGCCTATCACAAAAAGGTTTCCCCTTCTGCGGCGCTTAGGCGTGGCGGTATTGATCACCCCACCCTCTCCTCTTTTGGTTTCGACGTAACTCATATGTTCCTCGCCCATCTAACCTGTCACTTATGTAGATACCGAAAAGCTGGAAGCCCCTCGATATCCACCCATGCATGGCAGTTAGTTGCCAATTACAGAATCCCTTGTCAATGGTTAACGAATTGACCATCAATCAACGCATTGGCGTCCACAGTGGTGTGCACCAGCCCTGCTGCAAGCGCAGCTTTCAATACCATAGGAAAAGTAGTCTGCTTAAAAGGGCCGGTCAGCTCATGAGCATTCTGTTGAAGGTCATAATATTCGACGCCGTCAAATGCAGTCGCCAGGTCTTCAGGCGTTGATCCTACAGCCTTGGAAATAATCGCACGGTCGGCAATGGTATTAGCGCGGTAATGGGTAACTGCGTCACCCCAGGCATTGACTAGCGCTTGAACCTGCCCCGGCCGCTTCTTGATGACATCTTCCCGAACGACGAGTACGTCGCTGACAATACCCGGCTGGTCTTTGCCGCTGAAGAGCAAATTGAGCTTGGGGTTCTGCTGCCGGGCAGCAGTCAAGTAAGGTTCGTAAGTCACGGCGACCGGTACGCGTCCTGCAATCAACGCGCCGCCTGCAGTACTGGCAGGCATCGGAACCGGATTGATGTCAGACCATTGAAGACCCGCTCTGGCCAAAGCCGTATGAAGAAGGATATCGCTAGTAGTGCCCTCTTCGAATGCGATGTCTTTACCTTTGAGATCTTTGATGGACTTGATCTCTGGGCCAGCAATCACTGCATCTGCCGTCATGCTCTGATCCAGCAACATTACAATCTTCACTGGAAGACCAGCCGAAATCATGCCCATGGCGGTGTGAGTAGCGATCGTAGCTGCGTCCAGCTGGCCGCTGGCCAACCCCGCGTTTATATCCTTGTCTTCATTGAAATTGATAACGTCGACTTTTTCCAAACCGTGCTTCGAGAACAACCCTTGCGCAGCAGCCACATGCACTGGGCCATATCCCAACCATGGTTCTACACCTAACTTAAGCGTCCCAGGCTCTACGCTCGGCTGAGCCGCCCACGTCGTTGCAGCCACGGCTAGGGCGCAAGCACTCACCAGATACCGCACCCCAGTTTTCAGCAATTGATTCATGTCATTTCTCGCTTATGGTAGGAAAGCATGGATTGCCCGGCGGTTACTTTGATGTTGCTCCAAATTGCCGCAGGTAGTAGAGGACGCAGATCTAGCCTTAACACGTATATACATGTAAGCACGTAGCGTGCCTGAACTTGAATCACTCTAAAAAAAACTCCACAAGCCACTCCTGTATGGCGGTAAAGGGAGCAACGTCGGCTCATTAGATTAACTGTAAGCAATAGCCGAGTGTGGTGAAATGACCTCCTTTGACGCGATCTGGTGACAGGATGCCCACTTAAGGTGCGTTCATTCGTAACGTTAAGGTTCGTAGGCGATGATGGCAACAGACCAGGAGTCAGCGTTGCAAATGGGGTGTTTGATAGGTCATAGCGCGGTCTGTAGACGCATATCTCTTATCCTGTATATACATGAAAACCCAATCTTTTTCGTTAAGGCATATCAGCGTAACTAAAGCCCTGTTGCTCTGTTTAGATCAACAGTCAGTCACTTCGCGATACAACTGAACTGTGTCATGTTGACTTCACACTGGTGATGGATCTGCACTATGACACTGCAACAACTTCACTACTTTCTTGCCGCCATCGAGCACGGTACGTTTTCCAAGGCCGCAGAGAGTTTGCATATTTCCCAACCCTCCCTTTCCGAGCAGATTCTGCGACTGGAAGAACATCTCGGTACCCACGTATTTATTCGTACCAATCGCCGGCTGATGCTGACCGAGGCGGGACGGCGCTTGCAGCCTTTTGCTCAGGGCATGGTGACGGCGGCGCGACAGGGTTATGAAGCCGTGCAAGCAGTACGGGAGCTGTCGGGTGGAGTGGCGAGTTTTGGCACCTTCGGTACGGCCCACCACTACTTTCTCACCGACCTGATCGAGCAGTTCCGCACGCTGCACCCGAACATGCGCATCAAGATTGTCGGCTACAACTCTTCGGAGATCGCCGAGTTGGTCAGCCAAGGCGAGATTGAAGCGGGCCTCGTTATGCTGCCGATCAAGCAACAAAACCTCACGGCCAGCGAGCCGGTATGGTCGGCTCAGGTGGGCTACATCAGTGCAGACCCCGAGCGGCTCAAGGGCCCTAAAACCATTCGTGACCTGGCCGTAGCGCCGTTGATCCTAACCGAGGCGCGCTGGAGTGCCGGCGACCCCATTCGCCGACTCTTGGCACAGCTGGCGGCAAAGGGTGGCGAGGTGCTGGATCCTATCATCGAGGTTGAGCACCAGATAACCGGGTTCGAACTGGCGGCGCGCGGGCTGGGCGATGTGATCGCGACCCGCCCAATCCTGCATCAGCTGGGTTTCAATGACCGTCTAGGCTGGGTGCCTATTTCCCCACCGATCTACGAAGTGTTCGGTTTCATTCATCGCCACGACACCCCAATTTCGCCCCCGACCCGGGTACTGATCAACTTGATGCGCAGTCATTTGAACCGTATCCAGAACCTCTACGCGCATTTGGAAACGACCTAGCTATAGGGGATGCCTATAGGACACACATGGCTTAGCCCATTCATCCGTCCTGTGCATGAACGGATACTCAAACCACGGACGCCAAAAACAGGCGCTTCCATCGTTCGAGGAGTGGGGAGTCGTAATGTCCAATCACTGTTGCATCATTGGCGCCGGGGCCGCTGGCCTCGCCGCACTGAAGACCATGACCGACGCCGGCTTCCAGGTGGACTGCTTTGAAAAGTCCGGGAACATCGGTGGCCACTGGAATACTGATTACGATGCCCTGCATCTGATCACCCCCAAAAGCAGCTCCTGCTTTGATGGGTTCCCCATGCCGACGGACTACCCTGTGTACCCGAGCCGCGATCAGGTGAAGGCGTACATGAACGCCTACACCGACACTTTCGGCTTGCGCGAGAAAATATCGTTCAACACTGAAGTGCGGAGCCTGGTCCCGCTGGATGAAAACGGCGAAGCCGGTTGGCAAGTGACACTCGCCGACGGAAGCAGCAAGCGGTACGCCGGTGTCCTGGTTGCTAACGGCCACTTGTGGGATTACAAAATTCCGGAAGTCGGTCAGCGGTTTACCGGGGTGTCGATCCATTCCGGCGAATACCGCAACGTCAAGCAGGTGCAGGGCAAGCTGCTGGTCGTCGGCTTCGGCAACTCCGGCTGCGACTTGGCGGTGGATGCCGCCCAAGCCCGCCTAGACACCACCATCGCCATCCGCCGTGGCCAACTGTTTCAGCCAAAGACCATTTTCGGCGTCCCCCGTGGGGAGTTGCCATTCCTCGGGCAACTGCCGCCCGAACAACAGAATATGGTCATGAACATGCTGATCATGGCCAGCGTTGGTACACACAAGAACTACCCCGGCCTGCCAGCGCCGGAAACCTACGACCTGGACGCGCAACCACCGGTGGTCAACACACTGTTGCTGTACTGGATTCAGCATGGCCGCATCAAAGTCGCTCCGGGCATTGAGAACATTGAAGGCAAAACGGTCACCTTTACGGACGGGAGTCAGGCCGATTACGACACTATCGTCTGGGCCACGGGCTTCAATACCCGCCTGCCGTTCCTCGATGAAAACCTGCTGCACTGGCGCGACGGCGCACCGCTACGCACTGCAGCGATGACGTTGCCGAGCAACCTGGAAGGCCTGTTCTATATCGGCCTGGGCGCACCGCGTGGCGCGCAATGGCCGGTGTACTGCGACCAGACGAAGCTGGTTATGCGCTTCCTAAAATTGCGCGCCGCCGGCATGAAAGGCCTGGCGGCCAAGTTCGCGAAGCTGCAACCGGCCGAGTCGCGTATTGATATCGTCAAACGTGAATGGCTGAGCAACTACCAGGATACCCAGAGCCAATTGGATGTTATGGAACTTACCCTACTGCCCACCGCCCCCCCTCCCTCAACTGGCTTGATCGGACACCCCCTATGAACAATGCACCTCACTCCAGCGTAATCGTCACCGGTACTTCGTCCGGTATGGGCCAGGCCGTCGCGCAACGCTTTCAAGATGAAGGTTGGCACGTTGTTGCCGTCGATGTGACGCCCAGCAAGCAGGCCCAAACCGCTCAGTTCTCACCGGTAGTGGGCGACGTTACCCGTGAAGAAGCGCTTAGCAGTGCCATCGATACGGCCCTGGACGGCAGGGCTCCGCTGCGTGCGGTCGTCAACGCGGCGGGGGTCTTTCCTACTTCATCGCTGGAAAGCTACAGCGAGTCGTTGTACCGGAAAATATTTGATATCAATGTACTGGGCTCATTGAACATTGCCCGCATTGGCGCGCGTCATCTGAAAGCGGCTGGTGGCGGCTCCATCGTGTTCTTTGCGTCGGTGGATGCGTTTACCGTCTCAAAAAATCAGCTGCTGTACAGCGCCTCCAAAGCGGCAGTGGTTTCGATCACGCGCTCACTGGCCATCGAACTGGCCGACCATAACATTGTGGTGAACGCCCTGGCGCCAGGCTGGGTTGACACAGAAGGAACCCGTGCTGGCGGTCGAATCGAAGCGGCCATCGAGTCCATTCCGCTAAAACGCGCGGCGCGCGTTGAAGAAATCGCCGATTGGGTCTGGCAACTGAGCGCCAAACCTTCCTACGTCACGGGTGAATCACTGTGCATAGCCGGAGGCGTTTTTATGCGCTGACCTAAACGCAGGCCCCACGCGCCAGACGTGGGCCTGTGCCTCCTATTGACTGCTGCCTCACTACAATTATTCCAGAGGGCAATATCATGGGCGAATTACACGCTACCGTAGTCCCAGAGTTTTTAAGCAACAGCGCTCCTGTTGAACAATCGCGCAAACGTCTGTCAAAAGCCGTTATCGGTGTGACCCTTGGCAACATGGTCGAATGGTTCGACTTTGCGTTGTACTCCTCGCTGGCGGGCATCATCGGCAAAACTTTTTTCCATGATGACAACCCCGCGACACAATTGATGGCGATCTACGCCACCTTTGCCGCAGGCTTTCTGATCCGCCCTCTGGGCAGCTTGATCTTTGGCCCCATCGGCGACAGATACGGGCGCCGCACTGCGCTGTCTCTCAGTATTTCGCTAATGGCCATCGCGACTTTCGCCATCGCCTTCATACCAGGCTATGCCAGCATCGGCGTGTTTGCCCCCATTCTGCTAATTATGATGAGGTTGCTACAGGGTCTTTCCACCGGTGGTGAATATGGCGGCTCCTGTACCTTCATTGCTGAACACGCGCCCGATAAACGTCGCAGCTTTTTCACCAGTTGGCTGGAATTTGGCAACATCTCGGGCTTCCTCATCGGTGGTGCCGTGGTGAGCCTGTTTAACCTCACCCTGGGTGAGCAAGCCATGAGTGAATGGGGCTGGCGGGTGCCTTTCGCTATTGGTGGTTTAATCGGCTTGATCGCGCTTTACCTGCGTTTAGGCCTCGAAGAAACACCGGTTTTCAAGGAGATCCAGAAAAGCGAAGCGCTGCAAAAATCTTCCCCTGGCAAGAAAGATAGTCTCTTCAGACTGATGATTAACGAGTGGCCACAGTTGCTCAAATGCATGGGCCTGGTGACCGTGTTCAACGTCACCTACTACATCGTTCTGGGCTACATCCCGGGCTACCTTGAAAACGTGCTCGGTTACAGCAATAGCTTCAGCTTGTCCCTGGGGTTGGCAGCTACATTGTTCATGCTCGTACTGATTCCAGTGTCCGGCCTTTTAGCTGATCGTCTTGGACGTAAGCGCATGATCATCTGCGGCTGCGTGCTGCTGATTGTGATGGCGTTTCCATGCTTTATGTTGCTGCACACCGGACAAGTCGGCTTTTTGTTCGCAGCCTTATTGATCCTGACTTTAGGCCAACTGTTCTTTGAAGGTGCGATGCCTGCGACCCTGACTGCACTGTTCAGCGCTCGCGTTCGTTACAGCGCCCTCGCTATTAGCTACAACATTGCCGTGTCGCTTTTCGGCGGTACCGCCCCCTTGATCAACACTTGGCTGATATCCAGCACCGGCAACCAAATGATTCCCGCGTGGTACCTGATCGCCGGGGCTGTGGTCGGTTTGATATCGATCCTGTTCGTCAAGGATTCCACCGGTAATCCCCTTCCAAAATGAGGCATAACATGACCAGTAAAACTGCATCGCGGCAAAACATTTCCTCGGGTGGCCAGTACGAATCCGTATTCGGTTATTCCCGCGCAGTACGGGTGGGTAACCACCTGCATATCTCCGGTACATGTGCGTCACCCGATTACGAACACAGCAATGCCTATGAACAAGCGCAGGCGATTCTTGTGACCGTGAAAAAAGTGCTGGCCGAAGCCGAGATGAGCGTTGAAGACGTCGTGCGCACCGTGGTCTACCTGCGAGATATTAATGATGCAGCATGGGTCGCCAAAGCCCACAGCGAAGTGTTCGACGACACCCGCCCCGCCAGCAGCCTGATCCAAGTGGATTCAATGCTGCGCCCCTGGCAGAAAGTCGAGATCGAAACTTACGCCATCGTTGCCGACTAAGCGCTGGCGTCCCGCCACAGAGGCCGCGACCCAAGTCGCGGCCTTTTTTAATACTTGCACGGAGCGCTACGACGTACATCCGACAGGCGTAAGCAGGAAGGTCGCGCGAATTACGTTGATCACTCCCGTTGCATTACCACCTTGTTATGAGTCAAGCTTTTTGACGACGGATTGTATTTTTTAACGCGGAGAATGGTGCAGGCAGCGGTGACCTGCGACGTCAGCACCGCGCATCAACAGTGGAAAGCGTGTGAATAAAACAACGGTAACGAAATACAAGCAACGGGTTTTCCCGTCGGTATTAGCGATCTGCTTTTCGCTGATGACGGGATGCTCGCACAGACCCGTCGCCGTGGTGGGTTCCAAATGCTACGCCACCGCCATGCCGACGGTAGGCGAAGGTGGATTGGCGTGGGGGGATTCCCAAAGATCGGCGCGCACTACTGCGCTGGATAATTGCGAGCGTTATGCAAGTCGATCAGGAGGAACGCCGTCGACGTGCCGAGTTGTCGAGGCGCGGTGTAAGTGAGGACCTATTCGCCAACACGTTGGCTTCGAGACCGACTTGTCGCCAACCACGTAAGAAGAGATGCGCTGTATATCTGCGCCGAACGTTTCGAGAGGATGACGGCCATTGGGTTTTCGCAGACTTGATCGTAGAAAGTGACAGGCTGTATTACTACCGTAAAGATAGTTAAAATATCGTAAAGAACACCTGCACAACCTTGCTTGCGACATGGAATAACTTAGTATGAGTTTTTCCACGTTGCAGGTATACGGCATGAGCAGTTCAGACTTGGGCATGATGATTATTTCACTGATTGGGATATTCGGCCTGGCTTCATTCCTCTTCGAAAAGTTAAGCGCCAATCACTCAAAGAGAAAAAAGGGGCGTCAGTAGTCTTTCAACATTATATCCAACCAACTTCTCGTAGTTTCCAATAAAGAAACGAACATCCCAAAGTAATACCAAGCACAATTATTTAATTTATAAAAGTTCTGCACGGCTTGGTGTGTATTGGGCAGCCCGAGGTTGTGGAACCCCATAACCTCGGCTGCTGAAAGGTGTGGCTAACTTCCCCGATGGAATCGGGGAAGCTCCAGCCCTAAGCTTTCTGCCGCCCGCCCGTAGCGGGTATCGTAATCGTAGTGCTCGTCGCGGCTATCGTTGCCAGCCGTACCAGCGTCACCGCTGGTGACGACGTTCCAGCCAGCCCGGCCTTTACTGATCAGGTCGAGTGATGCCAGGCGCCTCGCCACGTTATAGGGAGAGTTGTAGGGCGTCGTCAACGTGCCGACGAGGCCAATATGCTTCGTGCTGACCGCGAGCGCCGAGAGCAGCGTAAGTGGCTCCAGACTAACTATATTCATCCAGAGCGGATATTTGGGACACGCATGCGGTTACCCGTGAAACGGGAACTAGACTGCCATTTGCGGGTTTGCTGCAGTGTCTGACCAGAGCAACTCACACAATGTTAGGCCTAGGAGTATTTAATGTCCGATCTCACCGATCCACGAGTGTTCTTTGCCGCTGAGAGAACCTTGCTAGCGTGGAACCGAACCAGTCTTTCGCTTATGGCATTTGGCTTTGTAATTGAGCGATCCGGGCTACTGCTTCAGATGCTAAAACCAGGTGCCTTGGGCAGCCCAGAAAGACATTTTTCCTTCTGGATCGGACTGGCTTTTCTAATGCTGGGCTCATGGGTTGCATGCTGGTCATCGTGGCAGTACAAACGCGTTGTTAAAGCGCTGAAGCCAGTTGAAATTCCAGAGGGGTACAGCATCAACTCTGGCCCTATAGCGAATGTGCTTACCGCTGTCCTGGGCGCCTTGCTCATGGTCTATCTTGCCATCATATGAGTAACGCTCAGCCTCAAAGCCGTAGCGGCAGGTACTGGAAGCGGTTGAGAAAAATCACGAAAAATTCGTTGCCGTGCGCTCATGCGCCGCTGCTGAATAAGCATTGTTGATTCAGCTCAATAAATGCTCAGTCCCCCGGCGTTAAAATATGCCGAGTTACCGGGCTCTCGCAGCCCGGTGTCAGTTCTGGATGAGCTTGAATTCCAGGCTGATCGACGCCGCCAATATCGGTGTCGCCGTGGACAAACGCGTAAGTACCCTCCCCGCCCGTCGAAGCACTACTGAGGTGTGTTAATGGAAGTCGAAAGCACTCCGCGCGCGAATGTGTTTCGGGGTTTATGGGGACGCATTAAAGAGCATCCCCTATCAAAGCTGGGGCCAGGGCTCATAACCGGCGTGGCCGACGACGATCCTAGCGGCATCGCCACCTACTCACAGGCGGGCGCTCAATTCGGCTTGAACATGCTGTGGACGATGCCACTGGCGTTTCCCTTGATGGCCGCCGTTCAATCGATGTGCGCAAACCTCGGCAGAGTGACCGGCAAGGGACTCGCGGCCAACATCAAAACTGCGTTTTCGCCGATCGTGCTGCAGAGCGTCGTGCTGCTACTGCTCATCGCCAATGTACTGAACATTGCTGCTGACGTGGCCGCCATGGGGGAAGTTGCGGAGCTGGTCAGCGGCATCAATCGACACCTGATGACTGCGGTCTTCGTATTCGGGACGCTCGCGCTACAGATGTTCGTCCCTTACCACCGCTACGTCTTTTTCCTGAAGTGGTTGACGCTCTCGCTGCTGGCTTATGCCGCCGTCCTGTTTACGGTGCATATCCCTTGGAAACAGGTCGCCTTATCCACGGTCTGGCCCAGATTCACCCCGGACGCTACCGCCGCCGCGGTAGTCGTGGCGCTATTCGGCACAACCATCAGCCCCTATCTGTTTTTCTGGCAGACCTCTGAAGAGGTCGAGGACATGCAGAAAGCCCCCCTCAGTGCCGCGCTCATACAAGACCCGCGTACTGCACGCAAGGAACTGCGGCGCATCCGTTGGGACACCTGGAGCGGTATGCTCTACTCCAACATCACCGCCTATTTCATCATTCTCGCGACGGCCGTCACCCTTAATGTGGCGGGCGTGACCGATATCAACACCGCAGCCCAGGCAGCCACTGCACTGAGGCCACTCGCCGGCAACTTTGCCTATATGCTCTTCGCCCTCGGCATACTTGGCGTCGGCATGATCGGTGTGCCAGTGCTGGCCGGTTCTGGCGCCTACGCGCTGTCCGAAGCGATGGGCTGGCACGAAGGGCTCGAACGCAAGGTCCGCGACGCCCGTGGCTTTTACGGCATTATCGCCATCAGCGTGCTCTGCGCACTCGCCATCCAGTATTCGCCCATCAGCCCCATGAAGGCGTTGTTCTGGAGCGCAGTGATCAACGGGATCGTTGCAGTGCCGCTAATGGTCGTCATCATCCTCCTGGTGTCGAAGAAGTCGGTGATGGGTGACTTCACCGCGAGCCGGCCATTGATTGTCCTGGGCTGGATTGCGACTGTTGTGATGGGGGCGGCGGCGATGGCGATGTTTATGGCACCCTTCTGACCATTGCGCTCATTAACGCCCAGAGCTTGAACGCCGGACGATCTTGATCGTGTGCTTAACGTTCGGCTTGCGGGTTACGCTAATCGCTCTGGTGGTTACGGTGTCTATTGTGATGTTCCAGAACCCGCTGCTGGGCACGACGATCTTCGCTGGGAACTTGTCGAATGCGCCGCCATGGTAGGTATGGCGCCCGCCACTCTTGAAGCTGCGAAAATTAGCATCGTTCATAAGACGTATGTTGCAGGTATTCGAGCATTCGATGATCACAATGTCATCTTCGTTGAGGTGCTCGCGCTGGTGTATGAATTTCATGGAGACTCTGGGCGGTTAGAGCTGAGGCAAGACAATATCACGGCTGGTCGAGCGGTTGTCCCGCCAGCGGTAGTAGCGCAGCGCCAACGACGGTGCGAAAGCCATGTAGGCCGGGGCGGCGCAACGACACCCGCCCCCAGGCCGTAAAGACGAGGTATGGTTTTGCGCTGCATGTCCAGTTCGCCCATCCAGTAATAATCCCAGCGCACGCTCTTGGCAATCTGCGGGTGCAACCAGTTCAGGCGCTCGCTCATGACCTGACGGGTAAAGCCCATGTCCCGGCCCCGGAGTTCCTGCCAGCTCTGACCTGTGACCCGCAACCGGTACTCCTGCTGCTTATTTGCCGCCAGTGACATCGAGGAACGTGCCGATGCCGAAAGATGCTGATTTGCCGACCTCATCGAATAGAGCATCGACGTGGCGATCCGGGTTTCGGCCAACAGCCGCCTGTTGCTAGTGCCCAGTTGGGCAGCCAAGCAATCCCCTGCCCAGCGAGCACTGCATCGAGCATCGTCCCGAGATCGTTCAGTCTTTGCCCTCCCCTGCGGTGACGCCGCCGTCTGACCTCAATGAAGTGATCGCCTTCGCCTCTGTGACATTGCCTGCGCGCTGACGGTTTGACCGTAGCGCTTACCTGATGACGCTGTGCGCGCTCATCTACAGGTTTCATTCTTTGCAGATGGAACGGTAAGAAACGTAATACTTGCAGGCGCGAAAGTGAGTTCCCCAGCCGCGGTCGCTGACCCTTTCATCACTGGAAGCGCATCGTTGGCGCCAAGCTGCAATGGCGTACGATTCAACGAGACGGTCTTATCAGTCAGGCTCGCAGCCGTCAGGGTGTAGCGGTTTGCCGCAGCAGGGAGGATAAGCGAGCTAGTCTTTTTGCGATCCGTATTCAAGACAAGCATCGCCACACCGCCAGGCACGCCGCGCAAGCATTGCGCATAGACATGCATGCCTGCGCGGTTGGCAAACCCAGGGTCAAGGACCGTAGTCCCCATGAGGCGGCGCCAGAGCAGTGCGCCCCAAAAGTTGGGCTTGGGCTCGAAGCTGTTTTCGTCCAGTAGTCCGTAATCGCTGGCGACCAGTGTGTTGTGGATGATGACGTTCACGTCCTGACGAGCGAGTCGTCCGAGTTGGTCGAGGTAGCGAAAGGTGTCCAGGAAGGTGCCGGCCCAGGGATTTCCGCCGCAGGCCGCGTCTGCCGTCTCCGTGTTCCAGAAGGGCTTGCCCGGCATGGCCTTGTCGCGTATGCCCCGATAGTAGGCGAGCGTCTGGTCGGTGCGACCCAGCCAGTCCTCGGATAGCGCCTGATCGGCGCTGGTCTGGTGGCCCATAACCTTACAGCGCTGCGATGCAGCGCCATAATGGTGATAGGAGAAGGCGTCGGCGTCACCCGTCGAAGCAGCAAGCTCGGCCGCCGGCAACACCTTCTGGTTTCCGTATCCGCCCATGGCGACGGCCCAGTCAGCGTTCGCTTCTCCGACGGAGCCCGGCGCGAGGAGCTTCGTACCCGGATACTCCTTGCGCATGAAAGCGTCGAATACCCGAAAATCACGCCCGTACGCCACTGCGTCATAGCCTTGTGGGGCGCCACCCATCGAAGCCATCGTGGGCTCATTCATATACTCCACTGCGGCGACCGTTCCGCCATTCGCCTTGGTGAAGGCGAGCCAGCGGCGGGCTTGGTCGGGCTGCCAGACTCCATCCGCCCCACGCGTGCCGACGCCTGTCGGCATCGAAGTGACAATGGGCGCGTCTACTGCGCGCGAAAAATCGATCCCCGCCAACCACTGCTGACGCGTAAGCACACCACCATAACCTTGGGGTGGGTCCTTAGGCGGCGTGTCCGTGTCGGCGAAATAGGTCGTGTTGGCCCAAGTGCCACTGATCCGCATGTAGGCCGGACCAAGCGCCTTGGCCATGGCGCGCAACCGCTTATTGGTGAGGTCGAGTGGCGGGCGATACTGGTAGAGGCCAGGGTCCATTCCAGAGGGTGCATCGCCGCTCTGTGTTTCACTGCTCGAAGCAGCGGAAGGTGGCGCAGTCGTCTTTCCAATTTCCTTGTACGGTTTCCAGAATTTGCCGCCGGTCACTTCTAGCATCTCGACATTGTATGACTGATAGCGCTCGTCAATCGTGCCGACGCGCTTCATGGTGCCCGGGGCGAGTTGCACGGACGTAAGATCCTGCGCCTGCGTCAAGTGCGGCATGACCGCCATGGCGGTGAGCGCAACAGCCGTAATAGGTATCTTCCATAACTGGATCATGGCTTTTTTCTCATTGAAGATTCCAGACGCTCGCCGTCTGTACTTCCTGCGCCAGCTTTCTGCCGGAGAGCGCGGACTGCGCTAGGCGCATAACGCGCGGAGCTCTGAGCGGGTGTTCATTAACCATAGCACTCGCTCGGAGGCATCGAGCTGGAAATGCCGACGAGTAGGCGCCGATATTAACCAGGCTTTAAGGAACAGCTTCCCCACTCACGACGCTGCCTAAGCCCCGCGTCCGACGCCAAATAACGATCTTGATCAGCCAAGCGTGGAACGATATGGCTAGTCGCTCAATCGCTCAATCGGTTAGCCGGGTCAACCGCCATAGGGTGGTTCGACTGATCCCCAGCGCTCGTGCCGCTGCGGCCCGGTTACCGTTCACGGCACCAAGGGCTTCCAGCGCAATTTGCCTATCGACAGGAGGTTTCACACCGCCGTCCCTATGCGCCTCGCTAGTGACGTTGCTCCAACCAAATTCGGGAAACGCCGCCCGAACATCTTCAGCAGAGCCACCGTATAAATCTTCGAAATGAATAGCCGCCCGGGTAAGCAAATTGGCCAACTCGCGAACGTTTCCTGGCCATTGGTAATCGGCGAACAGT
>NZ_JAMFRV010000481.1 GCF_026224925.1 Pseudomonas sp.
ATGGCATAAGAAGGTGGCCGCTCGCCCTAGCTCCAAAGCGTAGTCACATAAATGCCGCGCTTCGTTCTGACTCTGCGAACCACTTGGTGGCAAAGTCGATGAACTTGCGCGTGCGTAAAGGCAGGTGCCGCTGTGCTTGATAAAGCAGGTACAGCGGCAGCGGCTTCGTTTGCCACTCGGGGAGAATCGATTGAAGCCTAGCTAGTCCTCCTTGCGTCGCACGGTCGCGAGCGACCATTGCCGTAACGGCAGCGAGGTTTCCACCCGCCTGGTGTCCGGCGATAACTAGTTGCGATGCATGCCCGCCAAACGCGCTCGCATTTTTCCACACCCACTTCACCACGTCGTACGCTGCCTCGATCGACTCGGGAAACCGAAGTGTAGACGCCAGCGGATAGTCCACGCTGACCACTACAGCGTCGGTAACGAGCGACATAGCGAGCTGGTCTGCCTCGCTGATATCCCCCGTATTGAAAGCCCCACCGTGAAAGTAAACGACTAAGGGAGCGCCAGCTTGGGTCGATCGCTTGCCAAAAATGCGCAATCCAATTTTCATTCCGCTGCGGCCAATGGCTACACGTTTTTCGAGGGCGACAGGCTGAATATAAGGCTTGGAATTCACGGTTCGTATTTGTTGATGGCGACTATGCCGAGTATAGGCAGTCGACGCCGAAAGATATATCGCGCAACTGCAGACACACTGTTTTCAAAATGCAGATAATCCGATGCTGCCGTCGCATCGATCCATCTGCTGTTTTTCCGTTGTATGTCAGTGTGGGAGCAAAGCGTTATTTTTGACCGCCGTCATCTCTGCTAGGGCCGAGATTGCGATTTCCGCAGGGGTCTTACTTCCTATACGCAGACCTACCGGTCCATGGAGTCGCGCGATTTGCTGCTCCGTCAAGTCGAACTCTTTAAGACGTTCGCGTCGGCGGTAGTTGTTGAGGTGTGAGCCGATTGCTCCAACGTAGAAGGCATCGGACTTAAGTGCTTCCATCAGTGCGAGGTCATCAAGCTTCGGGTCGTGAGTCAGCGCGATCACTGCGCTGCGCCCATCGAGGCGCATGTCGAGCACAACGTCGTCAGGCATAGCATGCACAAGCTCGACGCCGGGTAGGCTCCAGCCCGACCGATACTCCTCGCGCGGATCACATACGGTGACATGGTAGTCGAGCCCCTGTGCCACCTGCGCAAGAAAGCGTGAAAGTTGGCCAGCTCCGATTATGAGCAGCCGCCATCTCGGCCCGAAGACCATGGCAAAGGTCCCATCATCGCTCGTCGGGAAACTTACGGTCGTCGTGGTCGACAGTGAAACGGAGCCGTCTTTGAGGTTCAATGTGCGCTCCACCAGTTGATGCTCATTCAAATGGTTAAGCAAGGTGTCAATTCCACTTCCAGCGTGGAGTGGTTCGATTATAAGCTCGATAGTTCCGCCGCATGGCAGGCCGAAGCTATGCGCTTGTTCCGCAGTCACTCCATAACGTACTTTTGTTGGTAGCAAATTGAAGATGCCGTTGGCTCGCACATTGGCTATCAGATCGTTTTCGATGCAACCACCGGAGACAGAGCCAATGACGCCACCGTCTTCGCATATGGCCAGTGAAGACCCTGGTGGACGCGGGCTGGACCCCCATGTTTTGACCACGGTGACTAATTCGCATCGAAGGCCTTCCATTAGCCATTGACTGCATTTCTTGAGTACTTCTAAATCTAAGCTATCCATCTACATATCTCATCTGTTGTCGAGAATTCGACGTCCCGGCTTGATCCAGCCTTCGCCGGGACGCCGATACTCACGTCAAGCCGCGCCGGCCAGCTTTGCGAGCTGGGGTTGGGCGGGGAGGGTGTACAGACGGTGCCCGGTCGCTGCATGGATTGCGTTGACGAAGGCGGCGCCCACACCGGCGGTGCCGGGCTCTCCGATACCACCAGGTGCCTCGCTGCTAGGGATAATGTCTACGACAATGCTCGGCGCCTGGCTCATGCGCAAGATTGGATAGTCGTGGAAATTACTTTGTTCGACCCGGCCGTTTTTCAACGTGATATCACCGAACAGCGCCGCAGTCAGGCCGAAATTGATACCGCCTTGCATTTGAGCTTTCACCGTATCCGGGTTGACGACGATGCCGCAGTCCACTACGCAGACAACGCGATTTACCTGGATGTCGCCTTTATCGTTCACAGTGACGTCGATGACCTGTGCCAGGTAAGTACCCCAGGCGTGCATCAGCGCGATACCGCGACCGGTGCCCTTAGCAGGTTTTTTTCCCCAACCGGCAAGTTCGCCAGCGCGTTCAAGTACCTTGTAAGCGCGCTTGTCTTTTTTGAGTAGCGCAAGCCGATACGCCAATGGATCTTTTCCAGCCTTGACGGCCAGCTCGTCCATGAAACTTTCGAGCACCAGCATGTTGCGAGTCGGACCTACGCCACGCCAGAAGCCCGTAGGCACTGGTCCATCTTCGCGTGTGTACTCCGTTTTCATATTTGGAATATCGTAGGCGAAGACATCAGAGCCTTCGACGGCATCGATATCGAGGCCATCTTTGAGCCAACCAGGAGCGAATGTCGCCAAGTTGGACGGGCCGGCGATTTTGTGCGATAGCGCCACCGGAAAACCTTGTGCATCCAACGACGCGGAGACCGAGTGGGCATACATGCCACGGAATTTGCTGTGCTGGATGTCTTCCTCCCGCGACCATACGACTTTCACGGGATACTTTACTTGCTTAGCGATGGCGGCGGCCTGCACAATAAAGTCGATTTCAAGACGGCGTCCGAAGCCGCCCCCGATGTAGTGATTGTGAAGTGCTACGCGCTCAGGTGGTAGTCCCAGTAGCTTCGCCACCGCATCGCGTGCGCGCGCAGGAACTTGAGTACCGACCCAAATTTCAGCGCTGTCGGGCAGCACATGGACCGTGCAGTTCATCGGCTCCATGGTCGCGTGCGACAGCATCTGATTGATGTAGGTTCGCTGCAGCTTCTCGCCTCCACCGGCGAGAACTTTGGCCGCGTCGCCGTCATTACGGGCGACCTTGCCGGGCCGTTGCAGCGCTTCAGTCATCAGCTTCTGCAGCGTTGCCGTGCTCAATTGTCCGTTGGCGCCTTCATCCCATTGAACATCCAGCGCCGCCAGGCCCTTCTTGGCATACCAGTTGTTGTCGGCGATGACAGCGACAGCATCGTCGAGTTTTACGACGTCACGCACGCCGTGAACCTTGCGGGCCTTTTTATCATCGACGGATTTAAGCTTGCCTCCGAAGACCGGGCTGGCAGCAACCGCCGCAAAGCGGAGATTGGGAACAATGGTGTCGATACCGAACTTAGCGGAGCCGTCAGTCTTACCCTTGGCATCAAGACGTTTTACGGGCTTGCCAATAAGCTTAAATTCGGAAGGGGGTTTTAACGCAATTTTTTCCGGCACAGGCAATTTTGCGGCAGTACCAATCAGCTTGCCATAGCTAACGCGGCGGCCGGACGGACGATGGACTACACTTCCGTTCTCGGCATAGCAGCTGTCAGTGGTGACGCCCCATTCATTGGCTGCAGCTTGCACCAACACCATACGCGCAGCAGCGCCAGTCTGCCTCATTGGCTCCCAAAGAGTACGAATGCTCAGTGAACCGCCGGTGAATTGATCACCGAAAGGCAAGCCATAATTCTTTGCGTCTGGAGGACTGTGGCGCAGCTGTACTTTGGCCAAGTCGACTTCGAGCTCTTCAGCGATGAGCATCGGCAGCGAAGTGTAGGTACCTTGACCCATTTCAACTTTAGCGATCGTCAAGATGACGCTGTCATCGGAGCCGATGGTGATAAAAGCATTCGCATCGTAAGTCGCAGGTGAGGTCGCAGCGGCGAGCGCTTCATCCGGTAGAGCCCAAAATCCTACCATCAGCGCGCCCCCAAGAAGACCGGACGTTTTTAGAAAACCACGGCGCGATTCAGACGCCTCGGTAGGCGTGGATGAGGCAATAAAGTGACGGATAGCCATGCTCATGCTCCTTTAACGGTTACCAACTTAGCTGCTTCTTTGATTGCTTCCCGGATGCGTGGATATGTGCCGCAGCGGCAGATATTGCCGCTCATGGCCTCATCGATATCGGCGTCCGAGGGGTGGTGGTTCTTGGCGAGTAGTGCAGTAGCGGACATGATTTGCCCGGATTGGCAATAGCCGCATTGGACCACTTCGCTATCGAGCCAAGCTTTCTGCGTCGCGCGGCCGATCTGAGTTGCGAACACACCTTCGATCGTCGTGATTTTTTTGCCCACAACGGCAGATACTGGGAGCGTGCAGGACCGGGTCGCCTCGCCGTTTACATGAACGGTGCAGGCGCCACACAGTGCCATGCCGCAGCCGAATTTGGTACCGGTCATTTGCGCCGAATCGCGCAAAGCCCACAACAATGGGACATCCCCGGTGACATCAAGGTTACGCATTTTGCCGTTGATTTCCAGCTTAATCATTTCAGACTCCTTAGGTGGTTGGCGCAAACTTTACTAGTACTAATCTTCGCAATTATGTACGTACGTATTTATGGAGTCAAGTTCAAATTGCCGTTCCTAGCCTTTTGGCTGTGTCCGCAAGACGGTCTTCTAAGTGGCTGCTTGACTTTCACTTAAGTCGACGGCACAATATGTACATACGTATTAATTGGCTAGACTATGAATGACCATCACCTACCCCCAGCGTCACCATGTAGTGGACGCCAGATCGATTTCTCGAAAATTGGCGCAGAGCTGCGCGCTAGAAACGATCAACTAATTTTTTATCGGCAAGTACGTCGGCGAAGTGAGTCGCTCAGCGCTCCAGGGCGTTCTGGGAGCGAACTAGAGTCGATCGCGCTTCGTTTGATAGGTAGCACGGAATTTTTCGAGACTACGATGTTGGTGCCGCATGTCAAAGGCTACGTTGCCTTCGAACTTGAACGAAACGATTCGCTTGGTGAGCGCGCGACGCAATATCGTCGATATGTCGATGATCACATTCGCGTCTTGCTGCATACCGATTTTAGTGAGGCTATAGACGAGCTCCTCGCTATCGGCATTGCGAACGAAGAGCGTCAGCAGGAGTTGATGTTGTCCGACAGACTGCGAATAAATTCCAGTCAACTCGATACTCAATGGTATGGCTCTCACTGGATCGATGCGGAGCCTGGTGGGCGTGGACAGTTCCTTCGATTTGGAGCTGGCATTGCGAAAATTGGAGCTGGTGCGGATGGGTTTAGCCTTGGCCATGAGCAGCCCCAACACCTAGTCAGCCTAGCGGAATTTAGTATCGCCGACAGATTGGTGTCGAATGAAGAGTGGCTGGCGTTCATGGCCGACGGCGGATACGAGCGAGCGCAATTTTGGTCGGCAGAGGGGTGGGACATGGCATGTCAGGAAGGGTGGCATGCGCCGCTTTATTGGGAGTCGGTCGGGGACAGCTGGATGCAGAAAACACTCGGCGGCTTGCGGCAGCTACCCTTGGACGGCGCAGTACGGCACGTCAGCTATTTCGAGGCTGAAGCCTACGCCAATTGGGCCGGAGCAAGGCTGCCCACCGAGCAGGAATGGGAGCACGCTGCGCCGGCCTTAGCTCAGGTTTATGGCGACGTTTGGCAATGGACCAGCAGCCGTTATAGAGCCTATGTCAGTGGCGATGAGACCGTCCCGGAGATATTCGCCAAGAACCTTCCACCTGGTGCGTCAATGGTGTTACGCGGCGGCGCCAGCGTGACCGCGCCTTGCCACACGCGTGTGACCTATCGGAATGTCGAACACCCTGCGACGCGAACGATGTTTACGGGATTGCGCCTTGCTCGCTGCGGCTAGTCTGGACCTTACGCTTAGCGATCGAATCGGGAGAAATTGATTGAGTATGGATAGCTTGGGTGCTGTGGCGATGTTTGTACAAGTCGCTGAAACGCGTAGCTTCACGGATGCTGGTCGCATATTGGGCGTCTCCGCATCGGCGGTAGGTAAGAGTATCGCCAGAATGGAGGAGCGCCTACTAGTGCGCCTGTTCCACCGCAGTACCCGCAGTGTTACCTTGACAGCTGAAGGGGCGCTCTTCCTTGAGCGCTGTCGACGCGTCCTGTCCGAAATGGAAGCTGCGGAGGCGGAACTTGCTGATGCAGTCGGTGCGCCGCGCGGACGGTTGCGAATAAGCGTTCCCCAGTTGTTGGGACTGATGATGCCGGCGTTTGACGGATTCATGGAGAAGTATCCCGACATTGAATTGGATATCCATCTTTCTGATCGCATGGTTGACGTCATCGAGGATGGCTTTGATGCAGTCATACGGACTGGCGAACAGCATGATTCTCGCCTTGTGTCCAAAAAGCTTGGTACCTGCGGGCATCTCTTGGTTGGGTCTCCGGGATATTTTAAAGAACGTGGAATCCCCCGCACACCTCACGTCAACCGAAGTAAAAGTGCGAAAAAAAGGAAGTAAAAGTGTATACAAACTGACGCCATGTCGTACGCCATAAAAATACTCTTTCAAAACAAGCACTTATTTCGTCTTGCGAAGTAATTTTGCAA
>NZ_JAMFRV010000482.1 GCF_026224925.1 Pseudomonas sp.
CAAATCCAGATCGATGCAGTCGATGGTGCCTGTTTCGTATAAGGCTTCGGAAGCCTCTTTGATCCGGCGTACTTTGACCTTGCCGCCCACAATAGTGTTGGCCTGTTCCAGGCGACGGGCATCGCCGATCACCAGCGGACGGCATTGCTGGTAGACGGTGTCGTGGGTCAGGCTTTTGACAATGATTTCCGGACCGACGCCTGTGGCGTCGCCCATGGTGATGCCAATAATCGGGAGGTAGTTACTCATGATGTGCTCGAGCCCTTGGATTCATAGACGTGCGATTGGTGTGCGTTAACATCAACCGGTTCAACGGCGTTGCGCAGGTGCAACCACGCCGCATACAGCGCGTGATCGGTGCCAAAAGCGCCCGCCTTGGTAATGACACCTGGACAATGTCCATGCCGGGAGTTGATCGGGCGACCGAACGCAACTCCTGCTTCAATTTCGGTCAACAGTTGCAGGCTGCCAATGCCCACCGCGCTCAACATCGCTCGTGCGGTTTCGCCGCCCGTCGCAATCAACCCGCCGACCTTGGCGAAGTGCGGCTCAACCAACTCGGCGAGCATCGTCGACAGCTGCGCGCCTTCGAGAGGATCGAATGCCAGGTCACGGCCAATGCGCAATAACAGGTCCGCGCGATCAAGTGCTTGACCAATGCGGGCTTGCCAACTCTTCCAGTCTGCATGACTCGGACCTTGGCGCAGCAGCGCAGGCGGCACGGTCAACTCGCTGACGCCGCCACGCTCCTTGAGCATCGCGCACTGGCGTCCAGACACGTCAGAAAGACTGCCAACTAGAATCAGGTTTGCGACCGGGGATGGTTCGGCTGGGTATTGTTCGCCAGTAACACTGGACCCTGGCTGGAAAAAGTCAGGCAGTTTAGCGATCTCTCGCGCCAAGCCTCCGGAACCGACCCAGAACAGCGGCAGGTCCAGGTGTGCAGTGACTTGCGCAAGTTGCCTAAGGTCTTCAGCAGTGTGCGCATCGACAATCAGCGCCTGGACCCCACCGTCAGCGACCGCCAGAATATGCCGAGCCAGCGCGTCGCTGTTGCCGCGCAGGGTTTCAATTCCCAACTGAGCGGTACGCAACCCAGCGGCAACCAGCATGGCATCAACGTCGGCCGGGCGATCGAAATTTTCCAGTTTCCAGGTGTCAGTGCTTTCCAGCGGTTCACCGTTTACCAGTACGCGACCGTTATGCAATGTGCGCCCGGTGGCAGGAAATGCCGGGGCGACAATCGCGAGTCCGGCCATGCGTTGCAGGGCTGCAACTTCTGCCGCCCAGTTGCCACGCAGCGTCGAATCTATCTTCTTGTATAACCGCTGCCCAGGTTTGCTTAGCGCGTTGAATGCCGCAGTGGTATGCGCCGCAGCCTGGCTGGGCGATAGACGACGGGTGTCGGTGTCGGCAGCAATCACTTGAGCATCAGCGACGGGACTCAGCGGGTCAAGTGTGACCACCGTGTGCAGACCGGCGCTGGCAAAACCAATCGCACAATCTGCCGCCCCGGACAGGTCATCGGCAATGATCAACATTGTCATTGAATAACCTCGCGCTCGGGCAGTAGTTGCTTCTGCTTTTTCGCCTGTTGTCGTTCGTGATAACGCTTGGCTACCGTGGCCGTGAGGATCGGCGACAAAATCGCCGTCACCACCACGCACGACGCGACTAGCAAGGTCGCACTTTTTGCGGCCTCGGCATAGATCGGGTTTGCCGCCGCAATCAGCGCAGGGACGGCTGCGGCATTCCCCGCGGTGTTTGCCGCGGCCACTCCCGCAACCCCAGTACCGCCAGTAAACCGGTCGGCAAAGTACAGCGGAATACCGGTGACTATCACCACCGCAACCCCCATGCCGATGCCAAGCAAACCGGCCTGCCAGACGTTATGCAAATCAAGGCTTGCACCCAATGCCAAGGCGAAAAACGGAATCATCACCGGCACTGCCTTGGCCAAGAAATCACGCATCTCGCGGTCGAGGTTACCCAGCAACATGCCGATCAGCAGCGGCAGGATGCTGCCCAATAGGGTCGGCCACGGGAACGCCGCAAGGCCAGCGACGCCCAAGGTGACCATGGTCAGGAAAGGACCCGATTCCAGTGACATGACGGTATAGGCGCCGACGTCTTCCGAACGACCGTATTGGCCCATCAGCGCCATGTACAGGCCGCCGTTGGTGTCGTTCATCGCGGCAACAATCGCCAACGTCGAAATGCCGGCGAAGAAACCGGACGAGATCGGTTGCTCACCGAGAAAGTGCCCAAATACGATGCCCATAAGGATTGCCGCGCCCACTTTAGTGGCGAACAACGCTCCGCCTTTCTTCAGCAGATAAGGGGTGGCTTTGACATCAATACTGGCACCCATGCACACGTAAAACACTGCAAGGATCGGCAGTGCACCCGTGAACAAGGCGTTGGTGAACGAGCCGAAGAATTTTGGCATGTCCGGCATAAACGTAGCGACCAACGAACCGATGAGCAGCGGAACAATCATCATCCCGCCGGGGACACGTTCAATGGTGCGTTTGATAGGAATTTGGGCCACGCGGTGCTCCTTATAATTATTAGGTCAGGCAAGACACGTCGAATGATTGACTTGATCAATTCACTGATTGATTCAGTCAAATAATCCTACTCCACTCACCAATACTGCGCAAACCAATCAGACAAAATGCTCGTTTCAATCATTTTAACGAATCTGAATGGTCGCGTGATGGTTGAAGGGCATCATTACAGCGTCCCTAACTGCTTTTCTCAGGAGCCCCCATGAATTCGGATGATCTTGGCCTGTTTGCGCAGGTTGCCAGCAGCGGCAGCATTTCCCGCGCCGCGATGGAACTGGGTGCCGATCAATCCACCGTGAGCCGACGTATCGGTTTGCTGGAAGCGGAATTGGGCGTGAGGTTGTTCCACCGCAGCGGGCGCGGTGTCAGCCTGACCGAACGTGGTCAGCAATTGTTGGTGTACGCCAATGCCGTGACACAAACCCTCAACGAAGCGCACCAAGGCATGCGCGACAGTGCCGAACAAGGCCCGGCACGATTGTGCATCGCCGCGCAACCGACCATCGCTCGCATTCTGTTTGGCAGCCTTGGGCATGCACTGAAAGCACGCTATCCGCTGACCCAAGTACGGTTTATCGAAGGGCTGGCAAGCCAGGTGTTGGGGCGGTTAAGCGACGGCGAAGTAGACATTGCCATCCTGTACCTGCCAGAACATCCCGGTGCATTGCAGTTCGATCTGTTGCTTAGCGAAGAGATCCACTTGATCACACCGATTGACTACCCATTGCAGGGTGACTCGGTTTCAGTTCGGGATTTAGGCGATATTCCGTTAATCCTGCCCAGTACTCATCACGGCTTGCGAGTGATGGTGGAAACCTTGGCGGCACGTTATGGGTTTTCGCCGAACATCGCGTTGGAGTGCGACGGTTCGATTTCAATCACCAAGCGTTTGGTGCTGGCCAATTGCGGCTGCACAGTGCTGCCGTCCGCGGCCGTGATCGAAGAAGTGGCAGCGGGCAGACTGAAGAGTTTCAGGTTGGAGAATCCGGAAATTCGTCGCAACGTCGCCATGGTCTGGCCAAAAAACCGCGTCAGTCCGGATGGGTTGTGGGCGGTCACACAGATCATTCGTCAGCGTACGGCGGAGCTGGTTAGCCGAGGGGATTGGCCGGATGCGGTGTTGCATGTGGCGGGTGACTCCCTGTAGGACAACTTGCTGGCGAGACGCTTGATGTGGTCAACCTCACACACCGCCTCGCCAACAAGTTGGCTCTTACAGAGACCGCCGAACCTAGCCCTTAGCCTTTAACTAACTCACCGTCCCGCAAACGCCACAGTTCCAGCGGATTGGCATCTTTCAATGAAGGTGCGAGCAACTGGTCAGGGACGTTCTGGTAGCACACTGGGCGCAAGAAACGCTCAATGGCCGCGGCGCCCACCGACGTGGTGCGGTTATCCGAAGTGGCCGGGGATGGACCACCGTGGACCATCGCATAGCTGACTTCGACTCCGGTCGGGAAATCGTTGAACAGAATGCGCCCGGCTTTACGTTCCAGCGCCGGCATCAATTCTGCTGCCTGGGCATAGTCCGCTTCGTCCAATTGCAACGTAGCGGTCAACTGCCCGTCCAGGCGCGATGCGACCTTGCGCATGTCGGCGAAATCACGGCAAACGATCACCAGCGAACTTGGGCCGAAGTTTTCGTCTTCCAGCGATCGGTTGGCCAGGAAGGTTTGCGAATCGGTACGGAACAGCGCTGGCTGCGCTTCATACAGCCCTTTCGGCGCCAGACCTTCAGCGACTGGCTGCACGTGCGCACTGTCACGCAAC
The DNA here is from genome assembly GCF_026224925.1 of Pseudomonas sp. Lineage (GTDB taxonomy): Bacteria > Pseudomonadota > Gammaproteobacteria > Pseudomonadales > Pseudomonadaceae > Aquipseudomonas. The sequence continues at coordinate 4,341 of NZ_JAMFRV010000482.1, forward strand.
CGCTGCAAACCCTTGCAGTAAGCGCCGTGAATACCGGGCGTGAGCATGGTGGTCGGAGCGCGCGTGGCCAATTCGTTGGCCGCAACTTTCAGGAAGTTTTCCAGTGCCTCACCTTCCACCGCGATCAGCAGGCCGGGGTTGGTGCAGAACTGTCCGGCGCCCATCACCAGAGAATCGACAAAGCTTTTAGCAATGGCCGGACCACGGGCCTGCAAGGCTGCCGGCATCAGAAACACTGGGTTGACGCTGCTCATCTCGGCATACACCGGGATCGGCACCGCACGGGCTTGTGCGCTGCGCAGCAAGGCCAAACCGCCTTGGCGCGACCCGGTGAAACCCACTGCCTGAATCGCCGGATGGCTGACCAATGCCTGGCCGATATCATTACCGGTACCCAGCACCAGGGAGAACACGCCTTCTGGCATGCCGGTGCTGTGGGCGGCTTTTTGAATCACGCGGGCGACCAGCTCGGAGGTGCCCAGGTGCGCATTGTGCGCCTTGACCACCACCGGCGAACCGGCGGCCAGTGCCGAGGCGGTATCGCCGCCAGCCACCGAAAATGCCAACGGGAAGTTGCTGGAGCCAAACACGGCGACCGGGCCCACAGAAATGCGGCGTTGTCGCAGGTCGGCACGGGGCAGCGGCGTCCGCTGTGGCAAGGCACTGTCGATGACTGCGCCGTGCCAGCGACCGTCACGCAACACGGTAGCGAACAGGCGCAATTGCGTCACGGTGCGCATGCGTTCGCCTTCAAGACGCGGCTTGGGCAAGCCACTTTCCAGATGAGCACGTTCAGTCAGGGTATCGCCAAGATCAATCAGGCCTTGGGCAATGGCTTCCAGAAAAGCGGCGCGCTTGACGTCAGACGTCTGCCGATAAGCATCAAACGCCGACTCGGCCAGTTCACACGCTTGCTCGATATCGCTTGCCTGAGCGGCACCGAACGCCGGTTCCAGTCGCTCGCCGGTAACAGCGGCGAGTGCGTATACGTCCTCGCCCTGCCCTTTGACGGCCCGTTGGCCAATGATCATTTCACCTGAGATCTGCATGATGGATCCTTGATAGAGAAAGCTATTCAGTCCAGACGCGCCTGTGGCGAGATCTGCCGTGAGTCCGTACGTAACTCAATCAATGCGGGAACGCCAGCTTGCTGCGCACGCTGGAAAGCAGCGGGGAAATCCTCGGTTCGCTCAACCAATTCACCATGAGCCCCGAAGGCTTTGGCAAAGCTGACGAAGTCCGGGTTGACCAGGTCGGTCGCTGACACCCGGCCTGGATATTCGCGTTCCTGGTGCATACGGATGGTCCCCAGCATACCGTTGTTGACCACAATCACCACCAGTGGCGCGCCAAATTGTACGGCGGTGGCCAACTCCTGAGGGTACATCATGAAGCAACCGTCGCCAGCGAAGCAGACCACAGTGCGCGTGGGACATTGCAGTTTTGCGGCAACAGCAGCAGGAAAACCGTAGCCCATGGCGCCATTAGTAGGTGCCAGCTCAGTTCCCGGCCGACGGTAACGGTAAAACCGGTGAACCCATACCGTGTAGTTACCGGCGCCGTTGGTGATCACCGCGTCGTCAGGCAACACGTCGTTTAAATGCGCGACCACTTGCGCCATGTCCACACCGACCAATTGTGGGTGCGGCGGCATCGGCGTCGAGTGCTGCACATAATCCGCCCGGGCGGCTTCGGTCCAGTCCTTCCAAGGGTGCTCGACCAGCGGCGCCATGTGTTCCAAGGCATGGGCAAAGCCGCGTAATGAAGACAAAATTGGCAACCGCGCCTGGTACACCCGGCCCAACTCTTGCGGATCAGGATGCACATGCACCATGGGCTGCGTCGGCACCGGGCTTTTAACCAAGGTGTAGCCGTTAGACACGGTTTCACTGAGGCGCGAGCCGATTACCAGGAGTAAATCGCTGGTCTTCAAACGCTCAGCCAGCTTGGGCGATACCCCTAGGCCCAGCATGCCGACGTAATGCGGATCGCGGTTATCAAACAAATCCTGACGGCGAAACGACGCAGCGACCGGCAAATGGTTGGCGGTCACAAAACGCTTTATTGCCTGGCAGGCGTCATCGTCCCAAGCCGTTCCCCCCAGCACCACCAGCGGTTGCTTAGCCTGTGCCAATAATCCACGCAACTCGTCCAAAGCTGCCGGGTCCGGTACCGCATGGGCAATCCGTACCGGCGGTGCATCGACGCATATCCCCGTGCCGAACAGCACTTCTTCCGGCAGACCGATCACCACCGGTCCAGGACGTCCGGAAAGTGCGATGTTGAAGGCCTTGGCGATGATTTCCGGTATCCGCTCAAGGCTGTCAATCTCGGTCACCCATTTCGCCAGTCCGCCGAACATTTGCCGGTAATCGACTTCCTGAAATGCCTCGCGCCCCTTAAAGCTGCTTTCGATCTGACCAATGAACAGAATCATCGGGGTCGAATCCTGTTTGGCCGTGTGCACACCGTTGCTGGCGTGGGTGGCGCCAGGGCCACGAGTGACGAAGCAGATCCCCGGTTGACCGGTCAACTTGCCGTAAGCATCGGCCATGTTCGAGGCCGCGCCCTCATGGCGGGTGACGATGGTACGAATCGTCTGGGCATCGTGCAGCGCATCGAGCACCGGCAAGTAGCTTTCGCCGGGAACGCAGTAAACGGTATCGACCGCATTACGCAACAAAGCTTCAACGAGGATTTGCCCACCGTTGCGTGGTTGAGTGACTTCAGACATGGACTTCAAGCTCCTTGTTACGGGTTTCTGGCAAGACTAACGCGACCGCAAACACCAACAGGTATGAGCAAGCGGCCCAAATACCGATGGACACCGCGAGGCCGATTGAGCCGCTGGTCATGCCAACGCCAGCCGGGACCAACGCGCCCACGCCCCGACCAAAATTGTAGGAAAAACCACCGGCAGTGCCACGAACTTGTGTGGGAAACAGCTCGGTAAAACACGCCCCCATGCCGGAAACGATCCCCGACTGGAACAAACCGAGTGGAAAGCCCAACAGCAGCAACACGCTCATAGGCAGATGGAATTGGGTATAGGCCAGGACGGTCAAGGTTGCACCGGCAGCGGACAAGGCGAAGGTCTTGCGCCGACCAATGCCATCGCTCAGATACGCCATGCCGACGTAGCCGCAAAATGAGCCGAAAATATTCACCGCCAAGTACAGCGAGGTCATGCTTACGGTCAGCCCTTGGGTTTCACGTAAATACGTGACCAGCCAAGTCAGGATCGTGTAGTTGCCGCCTAACGCGCCCGCCGCCATCAGCGAGGCCATGACCGTCATCGGTAAAATGGAGGGTGAAAAGATCAGCGCGAAGGTCTTCAATGGGCTGGTTTTCACGCGGTATTTGGCGGCGGCTTCAAACGCTTCGGATTCGCTGATATTGCGGCGCATCCACACCACCAACAGACCGGGCAAAATCCCGAGCAGAAACAGCACACGCCAGGCTTCCGTTTCCGGCAAAAGGGTGAAGGTGACCCAATAAGCCAAAGCCGCCAGGGCATAGCCCACCGGCCAGCCGGCTTGTACCGAACCGACCGCACGACCGCGAATGTGCTTGTCGACCACTTCGCCGATCAACACCGCACCGGCCGCCCATTCGCCACCGAACCCCAGGCCCTGCAGGCTACGGGTCAGCAACAACTGATGGAACGAATCGGTGAACGCCGACAGTCCGGTAAACAGTGAAAACCAGAGGATCGCCAGTTTTAATACTTTGACCCGACCGATACGGTCAGCCAGTACACCGGCGATCACGCCACCGATGGCCGAAGAAATCAACGCCGAGGTGCCGATGATGCCGGCTTCGCCCTTGGTCATGCCCCACACCCCAAGCAACGTGGGGATGACAAAAGCAAAGAGTTGAACGTCCATTGCGTCGAGCGCCCATCCGAGGAAGCACGCCCAGAAGGTGCGACGCTGATTAGGCGCCATGCTGTGGTACCAGGACTGCATAGGGTTGTTCTCCATTACGCTGCTGCGCTTGTTATTTTTTATAAGTCAGGAAGATGCCGCCCATCCAAGAGCGGCTGAGTCGAGTATGTGAGAAAGCGCGCCTACGCCGAAGGGCGCGGTGTGCATAGCAGGTAGGGAGGGATTGCGGGGGCTGCGGGGATTCAACCGAACGTTCTGAGATATTGAGATATAAGGAGCGGCGGACTTTCGTAAAACGGGGTGCTGACGGGTCCGCCGAGGTGCGGCCCGCGGTTTTTTTAACCGCTGCCTGGGTCAGGACTCTTCTTGCAGCTTCGCACCCCACGTCCGCAGTGCCTTCAGCACTGGACCTGCCTCTCGTCCTTTTTCCGTCAACACGTATTCGAGGCGTGGCGGATGCTGCTCATACAAACGCCGCTCGATCAGGCCGTGGCCTTCCAGGGCTTTCAACCGCGCAGACAAGGTGCTCGGCGCACAGCCCTTGAGTGACTCCTGGAAGTCTTGAAAACGCCGGGACGGGTTGTTCATCAAATCCCGAAGAATAAGCGCCGTCCAGCGCTCGCCGATCACGTCGAGTGCGCGGGCCACAGGGCAATTGGAGTACAAGTAGGGACTGGACATGCGGCGAGTTTAACAAAGCGCCCGATTGACGCCTAGACGGTATCTTTTATATAGTTACTTTCTTTTTGATAGTTACTAATTTCGAGCCGTTGTCACTCGAAACGACTGACCAGACCCGAGGCGCCTCATGACTCACCCCGTAAGTGTTGGTACGCCTCAACGGGTGGCCGCAGCGGATGCTTCGACCTCTACTGCTGAACCCGTTGACGAACTACCCGCCTCGAACGCCGGTACCCTAAATCACTTGCTCCACGGGCCTATTTTGCCGACGCTGATCCGCCTGGCCCTGCCCACAGTGGCGGTGCTGCTGATGACCACCGTGTTAAGTGTTGCGGAAACTTATTTCGTCAGTTCGCTGGGCATGAACGCCATCGCTGCCGCTTCATTGGTAGTGCCGATCATGATGTTAATGACCATGGTCGCCAGTGGCGGCATCGGTGGCGGCGTGTCTTCTTCCATTGCCAGAGCACGTGGCGCTGGTAGCCACGATGCAGCTGAAAGTCTGGTTTGGCATGCGCTGGTCATTGGGGTCGGCGCAGGTGCGTTGTTTACCTTGGCGGTCCGGCTGGCGGGGCGCTGGATGTACAGCTTGATGGGCGGCAGCGGCGAATCGCTCGAACTGGCAATTGTCTATTCGAACATTCTGTTTGCCGGGGCCATTCCTTTCTGGATCTTGATGCTGATGCAGTCGGCCCTCAGAGGCGCCGGTAACGTAAAAATACCCGCACTGATCATGTCCGGCGGTGTGGTGCTGGGGCTGATCTTGTCGCCGGGTTTCATTACTGGCTGGTTTGGTTTGCCGCGTTTGGGCGTGGCCGGTGCCGGCGTGGCTCAAGTGCTGTGCAACATTGTTTCATTGGCAGTAGTCATTGCGTACATGCGTTCGACCCGCTCCAATCTGCACTTGCGTCCCCACCCACTGCGTCGCGAACATTTCAGCGCGATTCTCGGCATCGGTTTGATCTCAACGATCAATGCGTTTATGGCCACCCTTTCGATTACTGCGCTGACCACGGCCGCAGGGGTATTTGGCGTGGCAGCCATTGCCGGTTACGGCATTGCCTCGCGGCTGGACATGTTGTTGATCCCGGTGATGTTCGGATTCGGCACCGCCGCGATTACGTTAGTGGGCACCAACATCGGCGCAGGTAATATTCCTCGCGCGCGACGTGTGGCGCTGGTTAATGCGTTGTTCGTCGCCGCATTGATTGAGGTCGTGGGTTTGCTGGTGGGTTTGGTGCCGAATGTATGGCTCGGGCTGTTCACCGACGATCCCGATGTGTTGGCGGTAGGTGGGCACTATCTTCGCTTAATCGCCCCGCTGTACGGCTTTATCGCAATCAATGCCGAGCTGTTTTTTGCCGGGCAAGCGGCACGTCGGGTGGGCTGGCCGTTGACCGCCGGAGCCATTCGCTTCGTTTTCGCGGTGGCTGCCGGCATGTCGGTGGTGATCGGCCATGCAAGCCTTGAAACGGCGTTCCTGCTGGTCGCCCTGGGCGCGGTGGCCTCAGGCTTGATCAGTCTGTTTGGTTTCTGGCGCGTCCGTTGGGGCGAAGAAGCTGCGCCGTTGAAACCCTAGGCCGGCACGCCGAGGATGATATGCGAAGCTTTGATTACGGCAGTGGCGCTGACGCCCGGTGCCAGCCCCAGATCGACCACGGCTTGCCGGGTGACAATGGCATAAACCTGGCTGCCGCCGTCCAACTGAATCACCACCTCTGCGTTTACCGCGCCGTCAGTGACGCTGGTGACTTTGCCTTCCAGGCAGTTACGCGCTGACAGACGGATGTCGCTGGACTCGGTCATCAGCATCACCCACGGCGCTTTGATCAGCGCAATAGCCTCTTTGCCGACCGCAATGCCGAGGTTTTTCAGGCTTTCCATGGTCACCACTGCGACCAACTGATTGCCGCCCGGAAGCGCCAAGACTACCTCGGCGTTGACCGCACCTTCCTGAACCTGGCTGACCGTTCCTTTGAATACATTACGGGCGCTGACTTTCATAATCGTGAATCCTTATGGGTTAAGCGTTCTGAACAGGAGCGCATCGTTGGTTGAGCCGCTATGTCATTTCAACCATAGCGGTTTAACTTCAGTGCGCTGCGCTACACCAATAAATCTTCAAAAAAAGCGCCATACGGTTTGCTCGGATGGGCGATCTGAATTTCCAAAATCCACAGCCCTGGTCCAGGCGAGGTTTCAAAATCGCCGAGATTGCCACCCCGATAGATCGCGTGGGGAAAGTCACTGACGCGATGCCCCTTGATATCCAGGTTCAACGTCCAACCCATCTCAGCTGCCTGCTCTTGGGCGTAGGTATAAAGCGCTTGCCCTGCGCTATGGTGAATTTTCCAGTGCTGCTCAACCCGCGTAAATAGGGTTTTCGCTGCGGCTGCACACGCAATCATTTCAGGGTCGTTGCCGGTCGTGAACGTATCACCGGCATCGCCTTCGTGCCCTTGCCAGACCGCGCCCATGTCGATGAAGAAAATATCATTTTCGCCCAACACTGGATCACCGTCGGAGGGCTGTTTGAAGGTCTTCAGGGTGTTGGCACCGAACCGAATCAGCATCGGGTGCCAGATGCGTTGAGTGTCCAGCTCGTTAAGAATTTTTTTGCCCAGCTCGCGTGCTTCCGATTCGAGCATGCCGGGTTTGATCAATACGCTCATCTGCTCGATAGCCTGCCAAGTCATCTGCTGAGCGTGCTTCATGGATTGAATGTCGTAGAACTCACCAACGGCTTCTTTTGCACCTGCGGCTGTCATGTGTTGCACCCTGAAAATTGGCGAAAGATCACGAAGCTATAGCTACGAAGCTATAAGAGACCAACGCTATATTATTTTGAATACAGCGAACATCTAATTTCGGCTCGTGCTCGCCCTAGCACACCCTCTGCACTGGGCTACCCTGAAGTCACTTATGTCATAGAAGGTTCGCCCGCATGCTCATGGTTATTCGCACGTTGCGCATTGTGGGGTTGTTGGTGGTGGCCGCCGCTGTCCTCTATTTATTGGTTTGCTGCCTGTTGTGGGTGTTTCAGCGTTCGTTGATCTATTTCCCCCAGCCACGCGCGGTGGGCGGTGCGTCCACGGTGCTGGAACTGGTAAGACCTGATGCAAAAATAATGGTTTCGGTCCGACCCCACATAGGGCCCAACGCGATGATTTATCTGGGGGGTAACGCCGAGGATGTTTCGCTGAACCTGTTGCCGTTTTCACAGGCGTTTCCCGATCAAGCGCTGTACCTGATGCACTACCGTAGTTTTGGCGGCAGCACGGGGTCGCCTTCTGAAGCGGCCATCACTGGGGACGCCGAAGCGTTGTTTGACACGGTTTACAAGGAGCATAGCCATGTAACAGTGGTGGGCAGAAGCCTCGGCACCGGCGTTGCCATCCACCTCGCCAGCGAGCGACCGGCCGCACGACTAGTATTGATAACACCCTATAACAGCCTGCTGCAGATCGGGATCGATAGGATGTCGCTGTTTCCGGTGAAATGGATGTTGCGCGATACCTATGAGTCGTGGCGCTATGCCCCGTTGATCAACGCCCCTACGCTTTTGATCGTGGCACAAAACGACGAGATCGTTCCTCGCGCCAGCACCGACGCGCTTTTCTCGCATTTCAAAAGCGGTGTCGCCACGATGAAAATCATCCCGGACAGCGGCCATAACACCCTATCCGACAGCCCGCTGTATTTGAAAATGCTGGGGGATGGGTTGTGATTTCCAAGCATCTGTAAGACCGAGTTCATTCGGTCTTACAGAGTGAAAATGGGTTTCAATCACCCAAGCCGAGCAAGAAATCCTGCACATACGGCACTACCGACATCCCCGCGTGGGCGGTATTGGGCACGATGTCCTGCTGCACACGAATGCCATGGGCCTGGAGATTGCGGGCCAGTGTGGCGTTGCGTTCGACC
>NZ_JAMFRV010000483.1 GCF_026224925.1 Pseudomonas sp.
AAAAAGCCCGGCGAACCGGGCTTTTTGATTGATATCCTAGAACGGAATATCGTCATCAAAGCTGTCGAAATCCGGAGCCGGTTGCGGCGCTTGCTGCTGGGGAGCAGGACGCGATTCGCGTTGTGGCTGGGATTGCGGCTGAGACTGCTGCGGACGCGACTGTTGTGGGCGCGGTGCGGAGTTGCTGTTGCCGCCTTGACCCTGTGGAGCGCCTTCGCCCTGTGGACGACCGCCCAACAGTTGCATGGTGCCTTGCATGTCGACGACGATTTCAGTGGTGTAACGCTTGATGCCGTCTTTTTCCCACTCGCGGGTTTGCAGCTTGCCTTCGATGTAAACCTGCGAACCTTTGCGCAGGTATTCGCCGGCGATTTCAGCAACTTTGCCGAACATCGAAACGCGATGCCATTCAGTCTTTTCGACTTTCTGACCGGTTTGTTTATCGGTCCATTGTTCGCTGGTCGCCAGACTCAGGTTGGTCACGGCGTTACCGTTAGGCAAGTAGCGAACTTCGGGATCCTGGCCGCATGTACCGACCAATATGACTTTGTTAACCCCACGGGCCATAACGTTCTCCTAGGCTTCGCATTCCGCTGTCGCTGGGTCGTTGACCAGGCGCTCAAGGGAGTTGCGATCCAATAATTCGGTATCCAATTTGATATAGATGGCAGCCTCAGCACTGACGACAACTGCATCTGTTACCCCCGGGACGGCCAGCAAACGCGCTACCAAGCCGGCTTCGCGCTGTGCTTCTGGCGTCAACGGCACGCGCAGGCTCGTCACATACGGTGGTTCACGCATAGTAACAGCAAAGGCCAACCAGATGGCACACAGAGCAGCGCCGCCGAGGAACACAATACTCAGTCCACCGTGCTGAAACAGCCAGCCTCCAAGAATGCCCCCTGCAGCCGAACCGAGGAACTGGCTGGTGGAATAAATCCCCATCGCCGTGCCCTTTCCGCCCGCCGGTGACACTTTACTGATCAACGATGGCAACGAGGCTTCCAGCAGGTTGAACGCGGTGAAGAACACCACCGTACCGATCACCAAAGCCCGCAACGTATCGCCGAACGCCCAGAAGAATAGCTCAGTCAGCAACAGCACGCTCACGGCGCCGAGCAGTACTCGCTTCATCTGACGCTTTTTTTCGCCGTAGATGATGAACGGAATCATCGCGAAGAACGAAATCAACAACGCGGTAAGGTAGACCCACCAGTGCTGTTCCTTGGGCAAACCGGCTTTTTCGACCAAAGCCAATGGCAATGCGACGAAGCTGGACATGAGCATCGCGTGCAACACGAAGATACCTAAATCCAGTCGCAACAGGTCGGGATGACGCAGTGTCGCGCCCAACGCCGCTCGCGCGACACCCGACTCTCGGTGAGTCAGCGGTCCGGTTGAGCGCGGCACCATGAAGGCGACGATGAGAATCCCCAGCAGCGCCATGCCGCCCGTGGCGAGAAACAGACCCGACAAGCCAAACGCTCGCGTCAGCAACGGGCCAACGACCATGGCCACGGCGAACGACAGACCAATAGTCATGCCGATCATCGCCATCGCTTTGGTGCGGTGCTGTTCGCGGGTGAGGTCCGACAGCAACGCCATGACCGCCGCAGAGATAGCACCAGCGCCTTGCAAGATCCGTCCGGCGATAACGCCCCAGATTGAATCCGCATTGGCCGCCAGCAAGCTGCCAAGGGCGAAAATAATCAGCCCCAAATAAATCACCGGGCGCCGACCAATGCGATCGGAAATCATCCCGAACGGTATCTGCAGCACCGCTTGGGTCAGGCCATAAGCGCCGATTGCCAGACCGATGAGCGCCGGAGACGCGCCCGCGAGGTCCATACCGTAGGTGGCGAGCACCGGTAAAACCATAAACATGCCAAGCATTCGGAACGCGAACACGAGCGCCAGACCGCTTGCTGCGCGGGTCTCGCTACCACTCATTCGTTCGCTAAGGGGATCGTGCATGGAGAAACCTCATGTGAACCGGCGCCGATTCTACCAGTCCCATCGGTGTGCAGCACATACGCGACGCTTTGCCGCGTACTGGCATGGAGCCGTATACTCCCGTGTTTATGCCCGCCAAGCGAGGCCGCAGTGGACAAGATCCTGATACGTGGGGCGCGAACCCACAACCTGAAGAACATTGACCTGACCCTGCCACGCGACAAATTGATCGTTATTACTGGGCTTTCCGGCTCGGGCAAATCGTCGCTGGCCTTTGACACGCTGTACGCCGAAGGGCAGCGGCGCTATGTCGAATCGCTGTCGGCGTACGCACGGCAATTCCTCTCGATGATGGAAAAGCCGGACGTCGATACGATCGAAGGGCTGTCACCCGCTATTTCTATCGAGCAAAAATCCACGTCCCACAACCCACGTTCGACGGTGGGGACGATCACTGAAATTTACGATTACTTGCGCCTGCTGTATGCGCGAGTCGGCCAGCCACGCTGCCCAGATCACGATATTCCGCTGGAAGCGCAAACCGTCAGCCAAATGGTTGACTTGGTGTTGGCGCAGCCTGAAGGCAGCAAATTGATGCTGCTTGCGCCGGTGGTTCGTGAACGCAAGGGCGAGCACCTGGCGGTTTTTGAAGAACTGCGCGCGCAGGGTTTCGTCCGCGCTCGGGTGAATGGTCGACTGTGCGAGCTGGATGAGCTGCCTAAACTCGACAAGCAGAAGAAGCACTCCATCGACGTGGTGGTAGACCGCTTCAAGGTTCGTGAGGACATGCAGCAGCGGTTGGCCGAGTCGTTCGAAACCGCGCTGAAGCTAGCGGACGGTATCGCCTGGGTCGCGCCGATGGACGACGAACCCGGCGAAGAAATGATTTTCTCCGCGCGCTTTGCCTGCCCGATCTGCGGGCATGCCATCAGCGAGCTTGAACCCAAGCTGTTCTCCTTCAACAACCCGGCTGGCGCGTGCCCGACATGCGACGGCTTAGGAGTGAAGCAGTTCTTCGACATCAAGCGGTTGGTCAACGGTGAACTGACGCTGGCCGAAGGTGCGATTCGT
>NZ_JAMFRV010000484.1 GCF_026224925.1 Pseudomonas sp.
CTCGAAACAGCACATTGAATACGCCCGCGAACTGGGCATGGACACCGTCGGCTTTCTGATGATGAGCCACATGATCCCGGCCGAGCAGTTGGCCGCTCAGGCCAAGCTGATGGAAAGTTACGGCGCCACGTGCGTGTACATGGCCGACTCCGGTGGGGCGATGAACATGCAGGATATCCGTGATCGCTTCCGCGCGTTTAAGGCCGTGCTCAAGCCAGAGACTGAGACCGGGATGCACGCCCACCACAACCTGAGCCTGGGTGTAGCGAACTCCATCACCGCCGTCGAGGAAGGCTGTGACCGCATCGACGCCAGCCTCGCCGGCATGGGCGCCGGGGCCGGTAACGCGCCGCTGGAGGTGTTCATCGCAGCTGCCGAGCGTCTCGGCTGGAACCACGGCACCGACCTTTACACGCTGATGGATGCGGCGGACGACATCGTGCGTCCCCTGCAGGATCGTCCGGTGCGTGTAGACCGCGAAACCTTGGCGCTGGGTTATGCCGGGGTCTACTCAAGCTTCCTGCGCCATGCCGAAGTCGCTGCTGCCAAGTACGGCCTGAAGACCCTCGACATCCTCGTCGAACTGGGCAAACGCCGGATGGTCGGCGGTCAGGAAGACATGATCGTTGATGTCGCGCTCGATCTACTCAAACGTTGATAATTAATACAATAAGGAATAGACAGTGAACAAATTGACCGAAGCAAGCACCAGCCGATTCGCCCAAGTAGGCGATATGCGACTGCACTACAACGATGCGGGCGAGGGCGAGGTGGTCATCATGGTCCACGGTTCCGGTGCCGGCGCCACGGGCTGGGCAAACTTTCACCGCAACATCGATGCATTCGTCGAAGCGGGCTACAGGGTGTTGCTTGTTGACTGCCCTGGATTTGGAAAGTCTGACCCATTGGTGACTGCCGAGCCTCGTTTCGCGGTTAATGCCCGGGCAGTGAAGGGGCTGATGGATGTGCTTGGTATCGACAAGGCCCACCTGATCGGTAACTCGATGGGCGGTGGCAGCTCGTTGGCGTTCTCTGTCGAGTTTCCCGAACGGTTAGGGAAAATGATTTTGATGGGGTCGGGCGGCGTCGGCAGTAGCAGTTTGTTTACCCCATTGCCCATGGAGGGGATCAAGCTGTTGTTCCAGGTCTATCGTGAGCCGACGCTGGAAAATCTGAAGAAGATGCTCGATGTCTTTGTCTATGACTCCAGCGCCTTGACCGAGGAGCTTATCCAACTGCGACTGGACAGTATTTTGGCCAACCCTCAGCACCTGGAGAACTTCCTTAAAAGCGTCGAGTTGAGCCACTTCAAACTGGGTGACTTCACCGCCAATCTGCCAGATATCAAGGCCGAGACTTTGATTACGTGGGGTCGGGACGACCGCTTCGTACCCATAGATTGGGCATTAAAACTGCTCTGCGGGATGCCTAATACTCGTCTGCATGTATTCAGTAAATGCGGACACTGGGCGCAATGGGAACACGCGCAGGCATTTAATCGTCTGGTAATCGACTTCCTTAAGCACTAGGTATTATCGGGTCGTCGCCAACGGCGTTGGATCGAACCGAAGTAAGCGATGTACGCGACAAACTAGCGGATCGCTGCTTCCCCTGCAGGGCCCATGGGGCCCTACAGGACGGCACATTTGCTTACCCCAATAATTCACATGCTCAAGCAGGCGCATTCAGCCAGGCAAGTGCGCCAACCAACATCGTTTCCAATCCGGTCTGCAGGGTCGGGTGAATTTGTGGATCAAACTTTGATGAATGGTTAGAGGGGATCTGGTTGATATTTGCGCTTGATACGGCCTGTTGCCATATCGATTTTTCGGTACTCCCCACGAACCAGAACACGTAGGGAACCTTCCACTCGCGCCCGAAAACACTAAAGTCTTCGCTGGCCGATGCCGGCGCGGTTTCATATGAGCGATCGGCGAAATGATCATCAAAAGCCTGCGCCAGTTTGGCGGTGGCTACGGCGTCGTTTTCAGTGACAGGGTAACTGTCAATGGTAGTGAACTCGGGCGGATGATCTGCATTGGAGGCTTGGCATTCCGCGGAGCAAATTCTGTGCACTGAGTCGAGCATCCGGCGGCGAACGTTGTCATC
>NZ_JAMFRV010000485.1 GCF_026224925.1 Pseudomonas sp.
GAGGCTGTCCGTGCTGATACTCCCGTGGGGTACAGCCAAATTCGCGCTTGAATACCGTGTGCAGGTACTGGGCGGACTTAAAGCCGCAGTCACGGGCGATGTCGGCTATCGCGCACGGGCTGTTATCCAGGCTATTTGCGGCGGCTGTGAGCTTGAATCGGAGTATTTCATCGTGGACGCTGCGGCCCAGTTCACTGCGAAAGTGTGCTTCAAGGGACGAGCGCGACACGCCGACATAGTTTGCAACCTGGGCGGTCTTGATCCCTTGGCATCCATATTGGCGAATAAAATGCAGGGCCTGCATCACATACGGATGTCCCAGCGGCCGGTGCAGGCTTGAAGTCTGTACGTTGATCGCTTCCGGCGGCACCAAAATCTGGCTGCCTGCCGAGGGCATGCCGTGCAACATTTGATGCAGCAGGCGCGCGGCGCTTCGGCCCATGCGTTCAGTGCCCTGAATCACCGAGCTGAGCGGCACGCGAGTCAAGGTGCGGGTCAACGGGTCGTTGTCGATACCGATCAACGCGACCTGTTCCGGCACCGCAATTCCAGCAGTCAGGCAGGCTTGCAGCAACTGCCGGGCGCGGGCGTCACTCACTGCGATAATGCCGATTGGCTTGGGCAAGCCTTGCAGCCAAGCGATCTGCTGTTCCACCGCCGTGTCCCACAGCGGCGCACTGGTCTCCAACCCCCGGTAAATCTCCACCGGCACGCCGTCCCGCTGAAGCAGTCGGCTGAAGGCCTTTTCCCGCTCTTGGGCCCAGCGATTGGTCTGCGCCTCGGGCAAGCTGAAACAGGCAAAACGAGTCAACCCGGCTTCGATGAGGTGCTCATACGCCAGTTTGATCAAGGCGAAATTGTCGGTAGCCACGTAAGGAATATGCTTCGGATAAGCCTGTTCATCCTCATACGAACCGCCCACCGCCACCACCGGTAGATCAATCCCAGCCAGCGCTTCACCCATGGTTGGGTCGTCGAAGTCGGCGATGATGCCGTCGCCGTGCCAGCGTTCAATGCCCTTCAAGCGGCAGAGAAAATCCTCCTCAAGAAACAAGTCCCAGGACGCCCGGGTGCTGCTCAAGTAGTTGCCGATCCCGCTGATGATGCCACGGTCATAGATTTTGCTGCCGTTGAACAGCAGAGCAATGCGGTGCACGGGCGGGACGGTCTTCATGCTGCTTCCTCCGAACCTTCGCTACAGACCACCATCGCTACAGACTATGCCCGCATGCTGCCGGCCTCAATAACTAAAATCGAACTCGGGTTTGGTGAGTTTCATAATCGTCAGGCGCGGGGGCGTTGCTACTATCGAAACAAGGTTCCTTCCTTCTAAAACAATAAGGAAATCGCGATGCACTATTTTCCCGCTGTCGATAAAATTCGTTACGAAGGCCCAAACAGCGACGCCCCCCTCGCCTTTCGTCATTACGACGCCGATAAGATCATTCTCGGCAAACCCATGCGCGAGCATTTGCGGATGGCCGCCTGCTACTGGCACAGCTTCGTCTGGCCCGGCAGCGACATGTTCGGCGTCGGCACCTTTAAGCGACCTTGGCAGAAACCCGCCGATCCGATGCAGATGGCCCGTAGCAAGTCTGAAGCAGCGTTTGAGTTTTTCTCCAAACTGGGCATCGACTACTACAGCTTCCACGACACCGATGTCGCCCCGGAAGGTACAAGCCTGAAAGAGTACCGTGAGAACTTCGCGCAGATGGTCGATCAACTTGAACGCCATCAAGAAGAGACCGGTATTCAATTGCTATGGGGCACGGCCAACTGCTTTAGCAACCCTCGTTATGCCGCAGGTGCTGCGAGTAATCCGAACCCGCAAGTGTTTGCCTACGCGGCGGCACAGGTGTTCAGCGCCATGAACGCCACGCAACGCCTCAAGGGTGCCAACTATGTACTGTGGGGCGGTCGCGAAGGCTACGAGACACTGCTCAACACCGATCTCAAACGCGAGCGCGAACAACTCGGGCGTTTCATGAGGATGGTGGTCGAGCACAAATACAAGATCGGTTTCACGGGCGACCTGCTGATTGAACCCAAACCTCAGGAGCCCACCAAGCACCAGTACGATTACGACAGCGCTACGGTGTTTGGCTTCCTGCATGAGTTCGGTCTTGAGAAAGAGATCAAGGTCAACATCGAGGCCAACCACGCGACCCTGGCGGGCCATAGTTTTCAGCACGAAATCGCCACGGCGGCGTCCCTCGGCATCTTCGGCAGCATCGACGCCAACCGGGGCGACCCGCAGAACGGCTGGGACACCGACCAGTTTCCCAACAGTGTTGAAGAGATGACCCTGGCCACCTACGAAATCCTTAAAGCCGGTGGATTCACCAACGGCGGCTTCAATTTCGACTCCAAGCTACGCCGCCAAAGCCTGGAGGAAGTCGACCTGTTCTATGGTCATGTCGCCGCAATGGATGTACTCGCCCTAGCGTTAGAGCGTGCAGCGTCTATGATCCAGAACGACTTGATCGAGCAATTCAAAACACAACGCTACGCTGGCTGGAGTCAGCCGTTGGGCCGCGCTGTACTCGCGGGGGATTTCAGCCTGGAGTCTTTGGCAGAGCATGCGGTCAGCAATGGCTTTGACCCGCAACCGGTCAGTGGTCGCCAAGAGATGCTTGAAGGACTAGTGAATCGTTTTATTTATCCATAAATCAGCCTTATCGGAGGACATAGTTCCCCGTCTTGAAGTGCGTCTAAACAACAATAAGAGGACACACCATGAAGAATTTCAAAACTGTCGTACTCGCCAGCGTTCTGGCACTGCTTGCCAACTCGGCCATGGCCGATGCGGCTCACCCAAAAATCGGTTTTTCTATCGACGATTTGCGTCTCGAGCGATGGGCACGGGACCGTGACTACTTCACCGCAGCGGCCGAGCAGTTAGGCGCCAAAGTGTACGTGCAGTCGGCGGATGCCAACGAGCAACGGCAAATCTCGCAGATTGAAAACCTGATTTCCCGTGGTGTTGACGTGATTGTCATCGTGCCGTTTAACGCGACGGTGCTCAATAACGTGGTTGCCGAAGCCAAGAAAGCCGGGGTCAAGGTGCTGTCCTACGACCGGCTGATACTGAATGCCGATATTGATGCCTATATTTCCTTCGATAACGAGAAGGTCGGCGAAATGCAGGCCAGTGGCGTGTTGAATGCCCAACCCAAGGGCAACTACTTCCTGCTGGGCGGCGCACCTACCGATAACAACGCCAAGATTCTGCGCGAAGGCCAGATGAAAATTCTGCAACCCGCCATTGACAAGGGCGACATCAAAATTGTCGGGCAGCAATGGGTGAAAGAGTGGAACCCCACCGAAGCGCTGAGCATTATCGAAAACGCCTTGACCGCTAACAGCAACAAAATCGACGGCATCGTTGCCTCTAACGACGCCACCGCTGGCGGCGCGATCCAGGCCCTTGCCGCGCAGAAACTGGCCGGCAAGGTGCCCATCTCCGGCCAGGATGCCGACTTGGCTGCGGTCAAACGGGTAATCGCGGGCACTCAGACCATGACCGTGTACAAGCCGCTGAAGCTGCTCGCCTCGGAAGCCGCCAAGCTCTCGGTGCAACTGGTGCGTAACGAGAAGCCCACCTATAACTCGCAATACGATAACGGCAGTAAAAAGGTCGACAGCATCCTGCTCAAGCCGACCCCGCTGACCAAAGACAACATTGACGTGCTGATAGACGACGGGTTCTACACCAAAGCGCAGATCGCCGGGAAGTAAGCAGCTTGGCTGCTGTGGGGCCGAATTGAGTTTTCCATGAGCATCTGTGGGACCGAATTCATTCGGGAAGGGTCATCCATAGCCATACATTTCTGTCGAATGTACCGGCCTCTTCCCGAATGAATTCGGTCCCACAGGGGGTGGTTTTCCATCGTATTCGGTCCTGCAGGTTTGGTTTGTTTTTCACTGCGTATTGAGTGTTCGTAATGTCCGACTATCTGCTGGAAATGAAAGGCATCGTCAAAGCCTTCGGTGGCGTCCGTGCCTTGAACGGGATCGACATCAAGGTCAAGCCCGGCGAGTGTGTAGGGCTGTGCGGCGAAAACGGGGCCGGTAAATCGACCCTGATGAAGGTGCTCTCGGCGGTCTATCCCTACGGCACGTGGGAAGGCGAAATCATCTGGGACGGCAAGCCGCTCACGGCGCACTCCATCGCTGAAACCGAAGCCGCCGGGATCGTTATCATCCATCAGGAACTGACCCTGGTTCCCGACCTGTCTGTCGCGGAAAACATCTTCATGGGCCACGAATTGACCCTACCGGGCGGGCGCATGAACTACCCGGCGATGATGCACCGCGCCGAAGCCTTGATGCGCGAGCTGAAGGTCCCGGACATGAACGTCGCCCTGCCCGTCTCGCAGTACGGCGGCGGCTATCAGCAACTGGTGGAGATCGCCAAGGCGCTGAACAAGAAGGCTCGATTACTGATCCTCGACGAACCTTCTTCCTCGTTGACCCGCTCGGAAATCGATGTGCTGCTGGACATAATCCGTGGGCTCAAAGCCAAGGGCGTCGCCTGCGTCTACATCTCACACAAACTCGATGAAGTATCAGCGATCTGCGACACCGTCTCGGTCATCCGTGACGGCAAACACATTGCCACCACCGCCATGGCCGACATGGATGTCACGCGGATCATCACGCAAATGGTCGGCCGCGAAATCAACAACCTGTACCCCACCGAGACCCATGCTGTTGGCGACGTCGTGCTTGAAGCGCGACACTTCACCTGCTACGACGTCGACAACCCCAGGCGTAAACGGGTTGACGACATTTCGTTTTCACTGCGGCGTGGGGAAATCCTCGGTATTGCCGGGCTGGTCGGCGCGGGCCGCACGGAACTGGTCTCCGCGTTGTTTGGTTCCTACCCCGGCCACTATGAAGGCGAGGTCTGGTTGGACGGTAAAAAAATCGACACCCGCACCCCGCAAAAATCGATCAAGGCTGGCCTGTGCATGGTCCCCGAAGATCGCAAGCGGCAAGGCATCGTGCCGGACCTGGCCGTCGGGCAAAACATCACGCTGGCGGTGCTGGATACCTTTTCTCACCTAACCCGTATCGACGCCGAAGCCGAGCTGGGCAGCGTCCATCGGGAAATTTCGCGCATGCACCTGAAAACGGCGAATCCCTTTTTGCCTATCACTAGCCTGTCCGGAGGCAATCAGCAGAAAGCCGTGCTGGCGAAAATGCTGCTGACCAAACCCCGTGTACTGATCCTCGACGAGCCCACGCGCGGGGTCGATGTGGGTGCCAAATATGAGATCTACAAGTTGATGGGCGTGCTGGCCGCCGAAGGCGTGTCGATCATCATGGTCTCGTCGGAGTTGGCCGAGGTGCTG
Source organism: Pseudomonas sp. (assembly GCF_026224925.1). Lineage (GTDB taxonomy): Bacteria > Pseudomonadota > Gammaproteobacteria > Pseudomonadales > Pseudomonadaceae > Aquipseudomonas. The sequence continues at coordinate 5,358 of NZ_JAMFRV010000485.1, forward strand.
GGCGTCTCCGACCGCGTACTGGTGATCGGCGACGGTCAATTACGCGGTGACTTCATCAACCAGCAATTGACCCAAGAGCACGTGCTCGCCGCCGCGCTCAGCCAGTCGCCCAGGCCTGACACTATTGATCGGAAATCCGTCTAAATGAACCAGGTCAAACAGCTGTTCATCCGCTACAAAATGCTCGCCCTACTCATCGCCGTGGTGATTATCTGGTTGTTCTTCAGTTGGCAGACCGAAGGCGGTTTCATCACCCCGCGAAACCTGTCGAACCTGCTCCGCCAGATGTCCATCACCGGAATTCTCGCCTGCGGCATGGTGTTGGTGATCATCAGCGGCGAGATCGATCTGTCGGTGGGTTCGATGTTGGGTCTGCTCGGCGGCGTGGCGGCAATTCTCGACGTTGTCTACCACCTGCCGCTGCCGCTCAACCTCGCCATCGTCGCGCTGTGTGGGCTACTGATCGGGCTTGGCAATGGCTACATGACCGCGTACCTGCGCATCCCCTCATTCATCGTCGGCCTCGGTGGGATGTTGGCGTTTCGCGGTGTTCTGCTGGGGATTACTGGGGGTACCACGATTGCGCCGGTCTCGGCGGATTTGGTCTACGTCGGCCAAGGTTATTTGCCGCCGCTAGCAGGCATCGTTCTAGGCGTGCTGCTGTTTGGTCTGACCTTGTTCCTGACCTGGCGTCAACGTCACAACCGCGCACTGCATGGGTTATCCGTCCCCTCAATGCTACGCGACACCCTGCGTGTGGTGCTGATCGGTGCGGTGCTGGCGGGCTTCGTTTACACCCTCAACAGCTACGACGGCATTCCCGTCCCGGTGCTGCTTCTGCTGACCCTGCTGGGCGTGTTCAGCTACGTCACCAGCCAAACCGTGTTCGGTCGAAGGATTTACTCCGTCGGCAGCAACATGGAAGCCACGCGCCTATCCGGGATCAACGTGCAGGCGATCAAACTGTGGATCTTCGGGATCATGGGCGTGATGTGCGCCCTTGCCGGCGTGGTGAACACCGCCCGACTGGCTGCAGGCTCGCCGTCTGCGGGTAACATGGGCGAACTGGACGCCATCGCCGCCTGCTTCATCGGCGGCACCTCCATGCGCGGCGGCTCGGGCACGGTGTACGGCGCCCTCCTCGGCGCTTTGGTCATCACCAGTCTCGACAACGGCATGTCGATGCTCGATGTCGACAGCTACTGGCAAATGATCGTCAAAGGCAGCATCTTGGTGCTGGCGGTGTGGGTGGACGTGAGTACTCGGGGCAGTCGGCGGTGAACTGAAATCCAGGTGGGAATCGATTCGCGAAGAATGCGGCGCGGTGTCAGCTCGGCTACGGCAATGCGAGAAAATAACCCGTCGCCATCCGCAGGAAGTGCGCAAGCGCTGGATTGTCGTTGTCGCAGCTAGACGCCATGTATACCTGCGCGCGCGGTTGGGCGTCTTTAAAGGGGCGGAACTGTAAATGTCCCACGTAAAGTTCGCGAGCTGCAGCGGGCACGATCGCCACTCCCAGACCCGCGCGTACCAGCCCAAGAATAGAGTGTGTTTGCCCAAGATAATGCAGGTACTGCGGAGATACGCCAGCCATGGCGAACAGTCCCACGATGCAGTCATAGAAATAGCGCCCTTCATCCGGCGAGTACATGACGAAGGGCTGCTGGTCCAGATCGGCAACCGCAATTGAGGTGCGCTGTGCTAAAGGATGTTCGCTCGTCATGGCGACCAACAGCGGTTCGCTGTTAATCAATTGATAATCGAACCCTGGGCGTGGCACGGCTCTGCGGACAAAGCCGACATCAATCATGTTAGCGGCCAATGCTTCGATTTGAGCGCCGGAAACCATTTCGTGGAGCTCGAAACCTACGCCGGGCAATAGCTCGGCGGCATGCCCCAGCAGCCCGGGAATCAAGCTGTAGCCGCTGACTGCGGTAAACCCAAGGTGCAGTTGCCCGGTTTCGCCTTGTGCCATGCGCCGAGCAGAGGTTCCCGCTCGTTCCGTATAGGACAAGACGTGCCGGGCATCGCTTAGGAAGTGCTGACCGGCAATGGTCAGCCGGACTTGCCGATTACTGCGTTCAAGCAGCGTTACCCCCAGTGAGCGCTCCAGCATTTGAATCTGGCGGCTGAGGGGCGGCTGCGTCATGAATAAGCGCTGTGCCGCCCGACCGAAGTGCAGTTCCTCGGCGACCATTACAAAAC
>NZ_JAMFRV010000486.1 GCF_026224925.1 Pseudomonas sp.
CGGGCAAGCGCGCTCCTACACTGGTTGCTGCGCGACAACGGAGCGTCGAAGGCGGGGTGGGTTTTCCACAACATCCATCACTGCACCAAATGCTGCACCCGAACCCGGTCACCCGCGAAACTGGCATCCACCTGCTTACGCGAGTCCTGATACCGAACAATTTCAGCCTTCAGGTTACTTTGATCATCGCGCAGGCCGTTCATTTGATCGATCAGCGTTTGCGGCACGACACGCCCCGCTCGTTCCTGGTCGGCAGCCTGGCTTTGCAGGTTGCTTTGCTGAGTGCTGAGGTTTTGTAGATTGCCTTGCGCTACCGCGACCAACGCGTCCAATTCCGCCAGCTTGCGGGCTTTGGCGCGGTCGACGTCGGCGACGCTGCTGTATAGATGCAACAACTGCGCATCCGAGTCGGCCTGGGCCTTTTCGACCCGCTGGCGTTGAAGCTCATCTGCAGTCGCCGCAGGCGGAACAACTTGCATCACCCGCCCACGCTCATTAAGTACTTGATAGCCCTTGCCTACGTACTCTGGAGGCACGCCCTGACGATCAAGGACAACGCCGCCCCGGCTGTCGACATAGCGATAGAATAAAATCTGAGGCTTGTCCTCTGCGTGTGCAGGAACCATGTACCACGCTAGAACCAGTCCGACAGCGCTCAGTTTGAGCATAAAGGCAGTGTCCTCAAATTCCGTACTGCGCCCGATACGCCTCGACCGCTGGCAAATGTTGTTTCAGTTGTACGTCATCGGCCAGATATTGCAGAACTTGATTCAACGATACGATGCTGACGACGGGAATGCCGAAGTCGCGTTCGACTTCCTGGATCGCTGACAGCGCACCATTGCCGCGCTCTTGGCGATTTAATGCAATCAACACACCGGCCGCCGTAGCGTTCTGGTCTTTGATTATCTGCATGACTTCGCGAATCGCAGTACCGGCAGTGATCACATCATCGATGATCAGCACGTTACCGGTGAGTGGAGCACCAACCAGGCTTCCGCCTTCGCCGTGTGCCTTGGCTTCTTTGCGGTTAAAACACCAAGGCAGATCTAGCTGGTGTTGTTCGGCCAACGCCACGGCAGTTGCGGCCGCCAAGGGAATGCCCTTGTACGCTGGGCCGAACAAAACATCGAACGAAATACCGCTCTCGACCACCGCCGACGCGTAGAAGCGACCTAACTGTGCCAAGGCAGAACCGGTGTTAAACAAGCCAGCATTGAAGAAATACGGACTGATGCGACCGGACTTGAGAGTGAACTCACCGAAGCGCAAAACCCCACGATCAATGGCAAAACGGATGAAGTCGCGCTGATACTCATGCATGAAAAAAAGCCCCAAATACCACGGATTTAGCTAATTAGGTAGAGCTCGGGTATCATACACGCACGTGATTTTTGGGGCCATTTATGCGGATCATCAGTGTGAACGTAAATGGCATTCAGGCCGCAGTCGAGCGTGGTTTGCTCAGTTGGCTGCAAGCTCAGAATGCCGACGTCATCTGTCTACAGGACACCCGCGCCTCCGCCTTTGAACTGGACGACCCAGCCTTCCAACTGGATGGCTATTTCCTTTATGCCTGCGAAGCTGAAGTCCCTGCCCAAGGTGGCGTGGCGCTTTATTCGCGGTTGCAGCCGAAAGCGGTAATCAGCGGCCTCGGCTTCGAAACAGCCGACCGTTACGGGCGTTACCTGCAAGCAGATTTCGACAAAGTCAGTATTGCGACCTTGCTGCTTCCTTCGGGAATGAACGGCGACGAAGACTTGAATCAAAAATTCAAGCTTATGGACGACTTCGCGCGGTATTTGGATAAACAGCGGCGCAAACGCCGTGAGTACATCTACTGCGGCTCCTTGTACGTTGCGCAACAGAAACTTGATATCAAGAACTGGCGCGACAGCCAGCAATCTCCGGGCTTCCTGGCGCCAGAACGCGCCTGGATGGACGAGATTGTCGGCACCATGGGTTATGTTGATGCGTTGCGTGAAGTCAGTCGTGAAGGCGATCAGTACAGCTGGTGGCCGGATAACGAACAGGCTGAAATGCTCAATCTCGGTTGGCGTTTCGATTACCAGTTGCTGACCCCAGGCCTGCGCCGCTTTGTACGCAGCGCGCGCCTACCTCGTCAGCCGCGCTTCTCGCAGCATGCTCCATTGATCGTGGATTACGACTGGACGTTGACCATCTAACGTCCCGCCGCCCACAAAAAAGCCGACTTCGCGTCGGCTTTTTTGTGGCTGTCTGTAGGAGTTGTGCTGCCTATCAGTCAGCCAGTGCTGCCAGCTGCAGTTCGAACAGCTCGGTCATGCCTTTGTTCGCCAATGCGAGCATCGCGTTCAGCTCTTCAGGCTGGAACGGCGCGCCCTCAGCCGTGCCCTGGACTTCTATGAAGCCGCCAGTGCTAGTCATCACGACGTTGAGGTCAGTCTCAGCGGCGGAATCTTCCAGATAATCGAGGTCGAGTACTGGTTCGCCTTGGTACATACCCACCGAGACAGCTGCAATCATCTGCTTGAGCGGGTCGCCGCCTTTGAGGCCGCCGCGCTTTTTGATGACTTTCAACGCATCGACCAGCGCAACCATGGCGCCGGTAATAGATGCGGTACGGGTGCCGCCGTCAGCTTGAATAACATCGCAGTCGACAGACAGCGTGACGTCGCCAAGTTTGGACATGTCCAGCGCTGCACGCAGGGAGCGACCAATCAGACGCTGGATTTCCAGGGTGCGTCCGCCTTGCTTGCCACGGCTCGCTTCACGCTGGTTGCGTTCGCCAGTAGCGCGCGGCAGCATGCCGTATTCGGCCGTCAACCAACCTTGGCCCTGACCTTTAAGGAAACGCGGCACACCGTTTTCGACGCTGACTGTGCAGATCACTTTGGTGTCACCGAACTCGACCAGTACAGAGCCCTCGGCGTGCTTGGTGTAGTTGCGGGTGATGCGGATCGAGCGGAGCTGATCGGCAGCGCGGCCACTTGGACGTTTCATTAGAAATACCTGTACTGAGACGGAAAACTGCCAAGCATTATAGTGATCACAACCCGGCGTGGGCACCTCTAAAACGCTGCCGGTCAGATTCTCACGGCCAAAAGAGGCAGAATTGGCGCTCAGCAGCATAATGTCGCATTGCCCATTTGGGAGCATCCCCTGCACTGCGCTACAATCCCGCGCCTTTGAAGCCTGTCGACTATTGATGACACTTACTGGGGCAAATCACCGCCCACGATAGGATTCTTTCGCCCAAACCAAGAGGTATCTCCCATGGTGCACAGCATGACGGCCTTTGCCCGAGTCGAAAGGGCTGGGATTCAGGGCACCCTGAGTTGGGAATTACGCTCAGTCAATCACCGTTATCTGGAGCCGCACCTGCGCTTGCCAGAATCGTTTCGTGATCTTGAAAGCGCCGTCCGCGAAGCTCTACGCCAGGGCTTGTCGCGGGGCAAGGTCGAATGCACCTTGCGCTTCACCGAGGAAACCGCAGGCAAGCCGCTGCAAGTAGACCGCGAGCGCGCCGCCCAACTGGTGGCCGCCGCTGAAATCATCGCCAGCTTGATCAAGCAACCGGCGCCGCTGAATCCACTCGAAGTCCTGGCTTGGCCTGGCGTTCTGGTCGCTGACGCGAGCGACCCCCAAGCTCTGAATAACGACGCACTGGCTTTGTTCAACGAAGCGTTGACCGAGCTTAAAGCCGGTCGCGGCCGTGAAGGGGCAGACTTGGCCAAACTTCTCGACGAACGGTTAGTGTCCATTAACGAAGAGGTGGCGACCCTGCGTGTGTTAGTGCCGCAGATGCTCGCGACGCAACGGCAAAAAGTAATGGATCGCTTCGCCGACATGAAGGCCGAGCTTGATCCGCAACGCCTTGAGCAAGAGATGGTGCTGCTTGCGCAGAAGAGCGATGTCGCCGAAGAACTGGACCGCCTTGCCACCCATGTTTCCGAAGTACGCCGCGTCTTGAAGGCCGGTGGACAAGCAGGCCGGCGCTTGGATTTCCTGATGCAGGAACTCAATCGCGAAGCCAATACATTAGGCTCCAAAGCCTTCGACCCGCGCAGTACTCAAGCGGCGGTCAACCTCAAAGTGTTGATCGAGCAGATGCGTGAACAAGTGCAGAATATTGAGTAAGGCACCCGACATGACCCACAGTACCGGCACCCTTTATATCGTCTCTGCACCCTCGGGCGCAGGCAAGACCAGTTTGGTAAAAGCCCTGATTGACGCTCAGCCGCAGATCCGCGTTTCGGTCTCACACACCACGCGCGCCATGCGTCCCGGCGAAATCAACGATGTGAACTATCACTTCGTAGACCGCGCCGAGTTCGTGCGTATGATCGAGCACGGCGACTTTCTTGAGCAGGCTGAAGTCTTCGGCAATCTGTACGGCACGTCGCAAAGTCGCCTGCAGCAAACCCTTGATGAAGGCCACGACCTGATCCTCGAAATCGACTGGCAAGGCGCCGAGCAGGTGCGCAAATTGATGCCCGACGCGCGCTCGATTTTCATTTTGCCGCCAACCCAGCAAGCGTTGCGTCAGCGCCTGACCAACCGTGGCCAGGATAGCGACGAGATCATCGAAGGACGCATGCGTGAAGCTGTCAGCGAGATGAGTCACTACGTGGAATACGACTTCATCGTGATCAACGATGACTTCGCCACTGCCCTTGAAGACCTCAAAGCGATCTTCCGCGCCAACCAACTGCACCAGAAACCGCAACAGCAGCGTTTTAGTAATTTGCTCGCCCAGTTGTTGGCTTAGGGCCACCAAACAGACAAGCTGCAAGCTTCAAACTGGCGTCGTTTTGAGCGCTTTTTCTTGCAGCTTGACGCTTAAAACTTACCGCTGATGAAATCTCCCCTTCCCTAAACGCTGGTGTTTTTTTAAACTCTCTAGTTCGCTCGCCCATCCGGGCATCGCGCATACTGCATTTGCTACGAGGAATACCCATGGCCCGCGTGACCGTTGAAGACTGCCTAGACCACGTCGTTAACCGCTTTGAACTGGTCATGCTCTCTACCAAGCGTGCCCGTCAACTGGCCACCGGTGGTAAAGAACCTAAGCTGGCTTGGGAAAACGACAAGCCTACCGTTATGGCACTGCGCGAAATCGCTGCCGGCCTGATGAGTTACGCTGTTATTGCCGAAGCTGAAATCGTTGAAGATGAGCCATTGTTCGCGGCCTTCGAGGACGAGTCCAACGAGGCCGTCTAAGCTTATGCCTGGTCGACGTAGTACGGCGCAGGGTAAAAGCCTTCGGCAAGGAGTATTCACTTGCCGAGCATAGACGCCCTCGCCGATCGTCTGTCGACCTACCTCGGTAAAGACCAGGTCAACCTGGTCCGCCGAGCGTATTTCTACGCCGAACAAGCCCACGATGGCCAACGCCGCCGCAGTGGCGAAGCCTACGTTACGCACCCTTTAGCGGTCGCGAATATTCTTGCCGACATGCATATGGACCATCAAAGCCTGATGGCAGCCATGCTGCATGACGTGATCGAAGACACTGGTATTGCCAAAGAAGCGCTGTGTGCGCAGTTCGGCGAAACCGTGGCCGAACTAGTCGACGGGGTCAGCAAGCTGACCCAGATGAACTTCGAAACCAAAGCCGAAGCCCAAGCCGAAAACTTCCAGAAAATGGCCATGGCCATGGCCCGAGACATTCGGGTGATTCTGGTCAAGCTGGCTGACCGGCTACACAACATGCGCACACTGGAAGTCTTGTCTGGTGAAAAACGCCGACGGATTGCCAAAGAAACCTTGGAAATCTATGCACCCATTGCTAACCGCCTGGGTATGCACAGCATCCGCATCGAATTTGAAGACCTCGGTTTCAAGGCCATGTACCCCATGCGCTCGTCGCGCATCGGTCAGGCGGTAAAGCGCGCACGGGGAAACCGCAAAGAGCTGGTCAACAAGATCGAGGAGTCCCTGAGCCATTGCTTGGCCGTGGACGGTATCGAAGGCGAAGTCAGTGGCCGACAGAAACATCTGTACGGCATCTACAAGAAGATGCGCGGCAAACGCCGGGCCTTCAACGAAATCATGGACGTTTACGCGTTCCGCATCATCGTCGACAAGGTCGACACCTGCTATCGCGTGCTGGGTGCTGTGCATAATTTGTACAAACCACTGCCCGGTCGCTTCAAGGATTACATCGCAATCCCCAAGGCCAACGGCTACCAATCGTTGCACACCACCCTCTTCGGTATGCATGGCGTGCCCATCGAGATCCAGATTCGCACCCGCGAGATGGAAGAAATGGCGAATAACGGGATTGCAGCGCACTGGCTATACAAATCCAGTGGCGATGAACAGACAAAAGGCACACATGCCCGCGCGCGTCAGTGGGTTAAAGGCGTGCTGGAAATGCAACAGCGTGCAGGCAACTCGCTGGAGTTCATCGAAAGCGTGAAGATCGACCTGTTCCCGGACGAGGTCTATGTGTTCACGCCCAAAGGCCGGATCATGGAGCTGCCCAAAGGCTCAACGGCGGTGGATTTTGCTTACGCCGTACACACTGATGTCGGCAACAGCTGCATTGCCTGTCGGATCAATCGTCGCCTGGCACCGCTCTCCGAGCCGTTGCAAAGTGGCTCGACGGTTGAAATCGTCAGCGCTCCCGGCGCACGACCAAACCCGGCCTGGCTAAACTTTGTCGTCACCGGCAAAGCCCGTACCC
>NZ_JAMFRV010000487.1 GCF_026224925.1 Pseudomonas sp.
GCAAAGTGATTGGTAAAGGAGCCATTTGGGACTTGTGCGGCAGTTGTGATATCCCGAACAGTGGCATTGGAGAAGCCCCGTTCATGAATAACCCTCATGCCCTCTTCTAGGATTTTTTCGCGGTGCAATGAAGCGGGATATTATTGCAAAAGTAACGAGAAGAAAATTGGGCGCAAATGCTCAAGCGGTGCTGAATTGCGCTGCACTTTCGTCATTAGCTGAGCGCCCTGTAATGCTGCAACCATAAAGCTGGCAAGGCTGTCGCAATCAGTACTTTGGGGGATCTCATTTTCAGATACCGCAGCTTTTAAGCAATATGTAATGGCTGCCTGTATTTCTGAAAAAATTGCAACAAGACGGTCTCGAATGAGCTCACTATGATCGCTAGCTTCAGCAGCAAAATTCCCAAACAAACAACCGTTCCGCATCTCATTTTTCTTGGCCCGGGCAACGCTGCCATCCAAGAACGCGCCGAACCGCTCCAGCGGAGGAAGCGTGTCATTGCAGAGGGTAGCGGCAATCGTTTTGCGAGTTTCAAGGAAGTATAAGTCAATGATTTCGAGGCCGAACGCCTCCTTGGACGCAAAATGATTGGTGAACGAACCTTGCGGTACACCTGCGGCCTGGGTAATGTCGCGAACGCTAGCCCCGGCATACCCGTGGGCGTGGACGACCTGCATCCCGACATTCAATATTTTTTCACGATGTGATGGTTTAGCCATTTCAAAACAATACGCTTGTCCGTATTCCCTTGTCAATCCGGGACTCAAACAGTGCGTCGGTCAACTGAAAAAGTCTGAATAGAGGTAAAAATAAGTGTTGGTTAGCTGCCCTGCAAAGATCCGCATGCGCAGACTGCACCCATACGACTCCTGCATCAGGTACACGATACGTCTGCGATAAGAGCCCCACCAAAGCCAATGGCAAACTCTTCCGGCACCCGCTTCGGCTTGCCGGTGGAGAGCTCGACGCAGGCGAATGTGGTGATCGCGCGTAATAAAACGCACGCATCCGCCGCGCGAATCACCTGAAAATGACGAACCAACTTGATCCGTTGCATGCTCACAATCCAAGTGGCAATCAGCAGCCGTTCCCCTTCATAGGCACTCGCCAGGTAATCGATCTCATTACGAACCACCGCGAGGCCGCGATCCAGTCGACGGTAATCGGCAAGCGTTACGCCCAGGCTCAAGGAATGCGACCAGGCACAACGCTCCAGCCACTTCACGTATACCGAGTGGTTAGCGTGCCCCAACTCATCGATATCCGCGTCGCCGACGTCGAGTTCTAAAACGAAGGGATTCGGCAAATCCCAGGGCTTTACCACTTCTCGATCCAAGGACGCAGGTCCAGCTCGAAGGTCCAGGCGTCACGCGGTTGTGTGTGCAGGTACCAGTAGTTGTCGGCGATATGTTCCGGGTTAAGGATGCCGTCCTGATCCTTAAGAGCGTAGCGCTCCGGGAACTGGGTGCGGATAAAGTCGGTATCAATCGCGCCGTCGACCACGATGTGGGCGACATGGATATTCTGCGGCGCCAGCTCTCGGGAGGCGCTTTGGGCCAGAGCACGTAGTGCGTGCTTGGCGCCAGCGAAGGCCGAGAAGTTGGCGGCACCACGCAAGGCGGCCGTGGCCCCGGTGAACAGGATGGTGCCGCGCTGGCGAGTCACCATTCGCTTGGCAACTTCGTGCGTGTTTAGAAAGCCCGAGAAACAGGCCATTTCCCAAATCTTGAAATACTTGCGGGCCGTCTCGTCAAGAATGCTGCACGGCACGTTGGCGCCAATGTTGAACACCAGAACGTCGATCGGTCCGATGTGCGCCTCAATATGCTCGACCAGCGCAACCACTTCCTCTTCCTTGCGCGCATCAGAGGCAAAACCGTGGGCCACGCCGCCCCGCTCACGGATGCTGTCGACCAGCGGTTGCAGCTTTTCGGCATCGCGACGGGTGACGCAGGCGATATAACCCTCAGCGGCGAACTTTTTGGCGATGGCACCGCCGGTAGAATCACCCGCGCCGATGATCAACGCTACCTTGGCTTCGGTTGGACTGGACATTGCAGCTCCTTTGGTAAACGATCGTTTTTTTATAAAACATACGCTCAGCCCCAACGGCGGTCAAGGTACTGATTGTTCGGTCAGTTATTGGTTGTCGGGTTTACGCAGGTGATGCTTTTCGATAACACGAAGATTGGCGTGAAGGATTTCTTGGCGGGTTTCATCGGTTTCAACCATGCGTGACAACGCCAGCGCACCGATGCACTGGGCGATGATTGCCCACGCAGCATCGGAATCCTCGGTGCGTGCGCTCCACGCCTTTTGAATGCTTTTAACGCCTTGCTCTACCACCAGGCGTACTTCAGGACCCGCTCTGGCAATTTCTGGCCCCAGTGTCGGCAGCACGCATCCTTCATCAGGATGCAGGGCGTGGGACACACTCAGGTATTTGCGCAGCCACTTGATGACATGATCGTCGGAAGAGTCTTCGTCGCCAGCCAGCATTTCCCGACTGTTCTCCACTTCCTCTTCGATCACCGCCTGGAACAACGCCTGTTTAGACGGGAAGTGATTGTAGAAAGCGCCGCCGGTCATGCCCACCGCCGACATCAAAGTGTCGACACTGGTGACGCTGAAGCCGCCTTTCTTGGTGATCGCCCGACTGCTGCTGAGCAATTTGAGGCGAGTCTCGTCTTTATGTGTTTTTGAATAGCGCATAGGGCAAGCCCGAACCGGCGGTTTGACAGAGTCAAAACAGTAGCATAACGTTCGTTTAGTAAACGATAGTTTTTCTATGGGGTACGTGCGTATGAAGGTGGAGTTTTTCTTCGATGTGGGCAGTCCAGCGTCCTATCTGGCTTGGACGCAGCTGCCAAAAATATGCGCTGCAAAAGGTGCCGAACTGGTGTTCCGGCCGATGCTACTGGGCGGAATCTTCCAGGCCACCGGCAATGTATCTCCCGCAGCCGTGCCGGCCAAAGGTCGTCACTCGACCATCGACCTGGGGCGCTTTGCTCGTCGTTACGGCGTGTCTTTGTTGATGAACCCACACTTCCCCATCAACACTCTGCAACTGATGCGGGCCGTGACGGGCGTGCAAATGCGCCATCCGGAGCGTTTCGAACCCTTCCTGGCGGAGCTGTTCAATGCCCTGTGGGTGGAAGCACTGAACCTCAACGAACCGCAATTGGTTGGCCGCACAATCATTCGGGCGGGCTTTTCCGTCGAGGAGATCCTGGCCTTGACCAATGAGCCAGACGTCAAAGCGCAACTCAGAAGTACGACCGATGACGCCCTTGAGCGCGGCGTATTTGGTGCGCCGACCCTGTTCGTGGGCGACCAGATGTTTTTTGGGCAGGATCGGCTCGACTTCGTGGAGGAAGCGTTGTCCTGAAGCATCTCATCTGACAGCGAGCACCTTCTCACCTGCCTACAAGAACAATTACAACAGGAGTGAATCATGCAACAACGCGCCAGAAATTTAGCCTACCCCGCCAGCTTTCCCGATCAAATTGAACTGGACGAGCAAGAAACGCTACTCACCTCCCTCGAACAATCGTTCGCAAGTCACTCCCACCAGATTGCCGCCACATGTCTCCATGAGCAACTGAGCTATGAACAACTGGCGCGACTGTCGAAAA
>NZ_JAMFRV010000488.1 GCF_026224925.1 Pseudomonas sp.
ACCAGCTCGGCGCCAAAACCACAGGTGCGCGTGGCTTCATGCACAACCACGCAGCGACGGGTTTTCTTCACGGAATTGACGATGGTTTCCAGGTCCAGCGGCCACAGGCTGCGTAGGTCGATGACTTCAGCGTCGACCCCGGTTTCTTCTGCGGCAACTTGCGATACGAACACCGTGGTGCCGTAGGTCAGTACCGTAACGTCGTTGCCGGGACGGGCAATTGCCGCCACGTCCAGCGGCACTTTGTAATAACCGTCAGGCACGGCGCTGGCCGGGTGTTTCGACCACGGCGTCACCGGGCGGTCGTGGTGGCCATCGAATGGGCCGTTGTACAGGCGCTTGGGTTCAAGAAAGATCACCGGGTCATCGCACTCGATGGAGGCAATTAACAGGCCCTTGGCGTCATACGGGTTGGACGGCATCACCGTGCGCAAACCGCAGACTTGGGTGAACATTGCTTCAATGCTTTGGCTGTGGGTCTGGCCGCCGTAAATGCCGCCGCCGCAGGGCATGCGCAGGGTCAACGGAGCGGTGAACTCGCCGGCCGAGCGATAGCGCAAACGTGCGGCTTCAGAAATGATTTGATCCGACGCGGGGTAGACGTAGTCGGCAAACTGGATTTCGACCACAGGCCGCAGACCATAGGCGCCCATGCCCACCGCAACCCCGACGATCCCGCTTTCCGAGATCGGCGCGTCGAACACCCGGGAGGTGCCATATTTGTTTTGCAGCCCTTCGGTGCAGCGAAAAACGCCACCGAAGTAGCCCACGTCCTGACCGAATACCACCACGTCATTGTCGCGTTCGAGCATCACGTCCATGGCCGAGCGCAGCGCCTGGATCATGGTCATGTTGGTGGTGGTCATGGCGGTGTCCAACTGGATGTCGTTGTTGAAATCGTTCATGTCAAATCCCCAGTTCCTGACGTTGGCGACGGAGGTGCTCGGGCATCTCTTTGTAAACGTCGTCGAACATCGTCGCGGCGCTAGGTGTTTGCCCGCCCGCCAAGGTGCCATAGCGCTCTGCTTCTTTCTGCGCGGCGATAATCTCGGCTTCGAGTTCAGCACTGGTAGCGGCGTGCTCTTCCTCGGACCACTGGCCGATATGAATCAGATGCTGCTTCAAGCGCAGGATCGGATCACCCAGCGGGAAGTGACTCCAGTCATCGGCAGGACGGTATTTGGACGGGTCGTCAGAGGTCGAGTGCGGACCGGCGCGGTAGGTCACCCACTCGATCAACGTCGGCCCCAAATTGCGCCGCGCACGTTCTGCGGCCCAGGCCGAAGCGGCGTACACCGCAACGAAATCGTTACCATCGACGCGCAATGACGCGATGCCGCAGCCCACTCCGCGACCGGCAAAAGTTGTCGCTTCGCCGCCCGCAATCGCCTGAAACGTAGAGATCGCCCATTGGTTGTTGACCACGTTGAGAATCACCGGTGCGCGGTAAACGTGGGCAAACGTCAAGGCGGTGTGGAAGTCGGCTTCAGCGGTGGCGCCATCGCCGATCCAGCCCGAGGCGATTTTCGTATCACCCTTGATCGCCGAGGCCATACCCCAGCCGACTGCTTGAACGAACTGAGTGGCGAGGTTGCCGGAGATGGTGAAGAAACCGTAGTCACGCACCGAGTACATGATCGGTAGCTGACGGCCTTTGAGTGGATCGCGCTCGTTAGACAACAGCTGGCAAATCAGGTCCACCAATGGCACTTCACGCGCCATCAAAATGCTTTGTTGGCGGTAGGTCGGGAAGCACATATCGGTGACGTTCAGGGCCAACGCCTGAGCACTGCCAATAGCCTCTTCGCCGAGGCTTTGCATGTAGAAGGACATTTTTTTCTGACGCTGGGCGACGACCATGCGGTTGTCGAAAATGCGCGTTTTGAGCATGGCACGCATGCCTTTGCGCAGAATCTCCACCGGCACGCCTTCGGCCCACGGCCCAAGCGCTTGGCCCTGATCGTCGAGAACGCGGATCAAGCCTTTGGCGAGGTCTGCTGTGTCAGCCGGTTCGACATCAATCGGCGGCTTGCGTACCTCACCAGCACCGGTCAATCGCAGGTAGGAAAAATCGGTTTTACAGCCTGGACGGCCGGAAGGTTCAGGAACGTGCAGGCGCAGGGGTTCGTATTCGTTCATGGCTATTCTCTCTACGCTCGATCTTGTCATATGTTTTGTTGGGCGTTGGAGCGGTATCAATGTGTTGGACAAACCTTGATACGTCTTGTCCTGCACAAATCATATTCCTGAGCGTAGAGAATATTTTTCTCATGTTGGTTGCGCCAAAGGTCATTTAGGGACAATTATTCTAAATAACTAAAACAAACAGGCGTATTTGTCTCATGCGTAAGCTGGATCGGACCGATATAGGGATTCTCAACAGCCTTCAGGAGAATGCCCGAGTCACGAATGCGGACCTGGCTCGCTCCGTCAACCTGTCCCCTACCCCGTGTTTCAACCGGGTCAAGGCGATGGAAGAACTGGGGCTCATCCGCCAACAAGTCACCCTGCTGGACCCCGAATTACTGGGCCTGCACGTCAACGTGTTCATTCACGTCAGCCTGGAAAAACAGGTGGAAGAAGCGCTGCACGTGTTCGAAGACGCCATCGCCGACCGCCCCGAAGTGATGGAGTGTTATTTGATGGCAGGCGATCCGGATTACATGCTGCGGGTGCTGGTGCCGACCATTCAATCCCTGGAGCGATTTCTGCTCGACTTCCTGACCAAAGTTCCTGGCGTGGCGAATATCCGCTCCAGCTTTGCGCTGAAGCAGGTGCGCTACAAAACCGCCCTACCGTTACCCGCCAATGGTTTGATTCTCGGCAATTAGGCCGGTCCAGCGCTGCCCACAATAAGGTCTGATTGAACCGATGAAATACTCCCGATCTTCTCGACTTCCCTGGCTGCTGCGCAAACTGCTGCGGCCACTGCTGGACCCTTATCGCCGTTACCGTCACGCCCGGGTGATTCACTCTGTGCGGGTATCGTTGGGCTTACTGGCGTCGATATTACTGACCACCGGTATTAACCTGCCCCACGGTGAATGGGCATCGATCACCATGCTAGTGGTGATTGGCGGGCTGCAGCACCACGGCAACATTGGCAAAAAAGCCGCAGAGCGGGCTTACGGCACGCTGATCGGCGCGGCGGTTGGACTGTTTTTTATTGCGCAGTTCGCATTTTTTGGCAGCCCGACGCTGACCTATGTAGGCATCTCGGTGGTGTGCGGCTTTTTTGCGTATCACGCGATTGGCAAAGGTGGTTACACGGCGTTGCTGTCGGCGATTACCGTGTTTATCGTCGCCGGGCATGGCGATAACCCGGTGGCCGATGGCCTGTGGCGTACTGTGGATATTCTGATCGGCATCGCGCTGGCCTTGGCGTTCTCTTTCGCCTTGCCGCTGTATGCGGTGTTCTCTTGGCGCTACAACTTGGCGAGTGCTTTACGCGATTGTGCAGCCATTCACAGCCGCATCATCAACGGCCAATCGGTGACCGACGACGAGTACCTGAAGCTGATGAACCGCTTGAACAGCGCCATGGTGCAACTGCGCTCGTTGATGCCGTCTGTGTCCAAGGAGGTGAAAATCTCGGTCAATCAGTTGGACGCGATCCAGCGCAACCTGCGGATGTGCATCAGCACCCTGGAAATTCTCGCCAACACCCGCCCCGCCGCAACCGACGAACAGGCCATGGCTTCGCTGCAGTTGTCGCTAAAAGCTGAAAACCGTCAGATACGCATCCAGTTGGTGGGCATGGCCCGCGCCCTGCAAACCGGCAACGCAGAACGCCTTGAGCGCCCGGTGCCTGGCGTTGACAAAGAGCCGATGACCAACACACCGGTGTATTCGGCGCTGGACGGTTATCGCCTATTAACCCTGCAATTGGCCGCCAATATCGACGACATGCGCCAACGGCTGGCTAAGGTTTCCAAGCAATGGACAATTTGAGTCAGGCGTCATAACCCTAGGCAGTGCGGTATTCCACAGTCAGGTGTGTGACCTCGTGCACCGGCGCCAATCGCTGGCGAATAGTGTCCGCATCAATCGCCGAACTGCCTAGAACACTGACAATCGCCGCTCGCGCTTCGGGGCCGACACGCCACACGTGGAGGTCGGTAATCGTTGCGTCGTCGGTTTTGCTCAAAATCTCGCGAATTTCTTCAGCAACGTGGTCATCGGTTCTGTCGAGCAACACACCTGCGGTATCGCGCATGAGCGTCCAGGCCCAGCGCGCAACCACCAACGCGCCGACAATGCCCATGGCCGGGTCCAGCCACACCCAACCCAGGTATCGACCGGCGAGCAAAGCGGCTATGGCCAAAATTGAGATCAATGCATCGGCTAAGACGTGCACATACGCCGATCGCAGGTTGTTGTCCTGGCTATGGGCGCTGCTGTGGCCGTGAGCGTCATGATGGTCGTGCCCATGATCATGATGGTGATGGTGATGACCGTGGCTGCCGGACAGCAATAGCGCGCTGACGATGTTCACTGCGAGCCCGACGATAGCGATCAACGTCGCTGTGCCGAATTGCACTTGAGTCGGTTCAAACAAGCGCAGCACTGATTCGAAACCAATGCCGATGGACACCAGACCCAGAATAAGCGCCGAAGCAAATCCACCCAAATCGCCTACTTTGCCGGTGCCAAAACTGTAACTGGCGTTGGAGGCATGGCGCTTTGCGTAGCCATAGGCCGCCGCTGCAATGCCCAACGCCCCGGCGTGCGTCGCCATGTGAAAACCGTCAGCCAGCAAGGCCATGGAACCGGTCAGGTAGCCCGCCGTGATTTCGCCGACCATCATCACCACGGTGAGGGCTACCACCCATAGGGTGCGCTGAGCATTTTCATCGTGCGCGGAACCCAAAAACACATGGTCATGGGCGTAATTCAGTTGTGGACTAACCATGGTGTAAACCTTCTATTTTGAGTATCGGCGTATGGCTTCAAGCAATTCTTCGACGCCTTCAGCCCTTTCTTCATCGCTCAAATCGGGGTGCGCCACGTGCTCACGGGCATGGGCTTCAATGATCTCGTCCATCAACCCGTTGATCGCACCGCGCGTTGCCGCCACCAGGTGCAGGGTCTTTCCACAGTCCAGATCAGACTCCAGAGCGCGCTCTACGGCATTGATCTGCCCAGCGATACGTTTCACTCGTTTCAGCAGTTCGTCCTTACCGGACATTATGTGCGACATACCATACCCCCCCTCCCTATACAGGCGGTGATAATCACTGAAAACTCGATGCCGCACAAGCCCTACTGGCGGTGTTTGAACGATTCGTAGGCAGGCAGTGCTGGACAGATGTGTCGCTGCGTTGGAAAGTAAATCGCAATTGAGATGATTTTTTTCGTTACGTATTCATTAGGGGATAGAGCCATGATCACCGAGAGTATTCTCCACAACCTGTTTCCCACCGATTCCGACATCCCGGAAAACTATCGCCTCAACGGTCAAATCGAACAGCGCGAATACCTGGTGGACGGCGTGCTGCGGATCTGGCCGGGGCCGCTGGCTACCGTGCACAGCCCGGTGTACCTGAGCACCGATCACGGTGACGAACAAGTCATCCTCGGCAGCACGCCGTTGCTCGACGCCGACACCGCACTGACCGCGCTGGACGCCGCAGTTCACGCCTACGACCGAGGCCAGGGCGTTTGGCCGACCATGCGCGTTGCCGAGCGCATTCAGCACGTCGAAGCCTTTCTGGTACGCATGCGCGAACAACGCACAGCGGTGGTCAATTTGCTGATGTGGGAAATCGGCAAAAGCCTCAAGGACTCCGAAAAGGAATTCGATCGCACCTGTGACTACATCGTCGAAACCATTAATGCCCTCAAGGAACTGGATCGTCGCTCCAGCCGTTTCGAGTTGGAACAAGACACCCTCGGCCAGATTCGCCGCGTGCCCATGGGCGTTGCGTTGTGCATGGGCCCTTATAACTATCCGCTGAACGAAACCTTCACCACGTTGATTCCGGCGTTGATCATGGGCAACACCGTGGTGTTCAAGCCGGCCAAGTTGGGCGTGCTGTTGATTCGTCCGCTGCTCGAAGCCTTCCGCGACAGCTTCCCGGCCGGGGTGATCAACGTGATCTACGGCAGCGGCCGGGAAACCGTCAGCGCACTGATGGCCAGCGGCAAAGTGGATATCTTCGCCTTTATCGGCACTAATAAAGCCGCCAGCGCCCTGAAAAAGCTGCACCCGAAGCCACACCGTTTGCGCGCAGCCTTAGGCCTGGACGCGAAAAATCCTGGCATCGTGCTGCCGAGCGTCGACTTGGACAACGCCGTCAGCGAATGCCTTACCGGCTCGCTATCGTTCAACG
>NZ_JAMFRV010000489.1 GCF_026224925.1 Pseudomonas sp.
AGGTAGACGATAGCCAGAGGCTGGTGCAAACCCAGCTGGCGCTGATTGGCCGTCAATTAGGACCGCTGCGCACAATGGCCGCGCACTTGATCAAAGAACCCGCCGCGACTTAAACAGTATGAGCTGCTGAGTTACAGGCCGTGCTCGCGAAACAGTCGGTCGTAGCTACCGTCGGCCTTCATCGCCGCAATTTCCCGATCGAAACTGGCGACGATTTCTGCGTGGTCGGGGTTCTTCAAGCTGACCAGAATATGCAGGCTGTTCTCGATCAATGATTTAGGCAGGAACTCAACGCTGTCGCGAACTTGCTGCTTCTCGCGACTCAGGTTGTAGCGAGCCACATATTCATCTTCCACCGCCAGCGAGACACGTCCCGCGGCCAGCATCTGCAAGGCCATGGAAAAAGTGTGCACCGGCACTTTCTGTAAGTAGGGATCATTATCGAACGCAGTTGAATAGGCATATCCTCGCACTACCGCGACCGGGTATGGGTGCAACGCCTGCAAGGTGTCGAAAATGATGGGAGAGTCTTTACGCTTAAGGAAGCGCACCCTATTGACCCAATACTCGTTCGAAAACTCACCGATCAACGTGCGCTCATGGTTGAACCAAGCGTCGACCAATACGTCGTAACGCCCCTCGCCCACCCCCAACAGCGCACGCGCCCAAGGCACCTGCTCAAACTCGGTGGTGTAACCGGCCCGCGTCAACGCAGTACTAACGATGTCGGTAGCCAACCCACCGTTAACCAAGTTGCTGTCGGTAAACGGCGGCCATGCATCACCGACCAAACGCAACTTAGTCGCTGCCGCATCCTGCGCCATCAACAACAATCCCAGCAAACTTAAGACTCGAAGCAATCGCGGCATGCTCACGCTCCTGAGCGGGCTACTCACCCGCCATACGAGGGACGCGATGGAGCACGGCCCGGATTAATACTCGCTAAAGAATCGAAAATCCAGAATGGCTCTCAGATTACACACTCATGACCTTATGACCAACAGGACTAATGGCAGCCGCCTTGTTTGAGGGCGTTTTTTTTCATTTATGCCAAACCCTAAGCGTTTTTGATTAACGCGCTACAGTTCTATGTGGCATCCAGCGGGGAGCTGGCTTTAGTATCCGCCCCAGAATTCTTTTTCAGGTCCGTCACATGTCTATCAACTGGGTTTGCAAACATCACACCGATCTCAACAAAGAACAGCTTTACGCGATATTGCGCCTGCGCGCCGAAGTATTCGTGGTCGAGCAAAAGTGCTGGTATCTGGACGTTGATGGCCAGGACCTGGACGGTGACACGTGCCATCTGATGGCATGGGACAACGATCAATTGGTCGCCTACCTGCGCTTGCTCGACCCCATCCAACAGGGCGGCGATGTGGTCATCGGCAGAGTCGTAACCGCCCCCGTAGTGCGCAATCGAGGCATGGGGCACTCACTCATGGTGCAGGCGCTGGAACACGCCGAGAAGAAATGGCCCGACCAGCCGATCTACCTGTCCGCTCAGGCGCACTTACAGGGCTATTACGGGCGTTATGGGTTCAAGCCGGTTGGCGAGGTGTACCTGGAGGACGAAATACCGCATATCGGCATGCGTCGTGATCTGGATTAAGACCTGATCAAGGGTAGCCCAATACGGCCTTTACTTGCGGTAGGTGCACGGCAATCCAAGCCTTGTCTATAGCGCCCCATGCCTTGATTTGGTAGCTACCCGCATGATTGCGCGCGCCCTCCTCCTGTTTGAACTCGCACACAATGTCGAGATCTGCCAGCGCGGCAATGGTGTCCTGCGCAGTACGGCGCGGCATGCCGGTCGCCTCACACAAAGCAGGAACGCTGCTCGCGGCTCCGCTATCAATCAGGTGTGCCACGTACAAGCGGCGATAGAAACTGCTTTTGGTCTTACTGACATCCATCGTCGGGGCCTTGTTGGTGTTCATTCGGCGGCTTTGCCTTGCAGGTCACGGTAAGTCAGGTAAATGCGCAGATCGAACTCCAATTGGTGGTAACCGGGCTGCATGTGCTCGCACAACTGATAAAACGCCTTGTTGTGGTCTGACTCTTTGAAGTGCGCCAGTTCATGCACCACGATCATCTTGAGAAATTCGGGTGCCGCATCTTTGAACAACGACGCGATGCGAATCTCTTTCTTGGACTTTAATTTACCGCCCTGTACACGGGAAATCGTGGTGTGCAGACCCAACGCACGGTGGGTCAGGTCCAAACGGTTATCAAATACACTTTGTCGATACTTGGCGCATTGCGCAGGTGCTCTTGCTTCAACGCCAGAGCGTACGCGTACAGCGCTTTGTCGCTTTGCACCGCATGCCGCTCGGGGTAGCGCTGCTTCAAGTAAGCCTCCAGTCGATTTTGCACAATCAACTGCTGCACCTGCTCTTGAAGAGCGGGCGGATAGGCTTGCAGGTACTTCAGTGGCGCAAGGGTTGGCGCGATCATAAGGACGACGAAGACTTGAAAGACGCCAGTGTACCGAATTCACATCGAGTTGAGCTTGCCCCAGTCGAACGGCTGCACAAACCGACAAGCGTCTTGTGCAGTCAACGGCGGCGCAACCAAGGCGCCTTGGATCAAATGACAGCCATTAGCTTTCAGCCATTGATAGTGCTCGACGCTCTCAACACCTTCAGCGACCACCAGCATGCCCAAGCCCCGACAAAGCTCAATCACGCTACGTGCGATTGCGGCATCGCGTGGTGAGTCGAGTAATCGCGCTACAAAATGCCGATCAATCTTTAGCGTGTCCAATTCGATGTTGCGCAGCAGCGTTAATGAGCACTCACCAGTACCAAAATCATCCAGCGCGATACGCACGCCTATCTCTCGAAGCGCCTGCAGCTGCTTGTGTGAATGCAATAGGTCTTGTACCAACGAACCTTCAGTCAGTTCGACTTCAAGCTGCTGCGGGAGCAAACCGTAATGAACAATGGCACGGCGCAGCTCGGACGCAAGATTGGGCATGCTGAACTGAGCAGTGCTGATGCTCACAGCCAGTACCAGGTCGCGCGGAAAAACCGTGTTCCATACTTGGCGCTGAGCGGCACCCTGGTCAAAAATCCAACCACCCAAGCGGTTGATCAAACGGGTTTCTTCCAACAGCGGGATGAATATTCCCGGCGGCACGTCCCCGACGTCAGGGTGCTGCCAGCGCAACAGCGCCTCAAAACCGCGCAATCGGCCGCCATCGATATGGACCTGCGGCTGATACACCAACGAAAAGTCGTTACCTTCGATGGCCGTGTGAACGCTTTCTTCAAGCATCCGCCGTGAGCGTGCACGGCCATTCATTTTGTGGTCAAAAAAACGATACTGCTGACGCCCCGCACGTTTAGCCTCATACATAGCGACATCGGCAGCGCGCAGCAAACCATCCAGGTCCGCGCCGCAATCAGGGTACGTGGCAATGCCAATGCTGACGCCCAGTGCGATGTCCAAGCCGTCGATCTGTTGACGAGCCGATACACGCTCGATGAGCTTTTCAGCGATGATCGCCGCCTGCTCTGGATAATCGAGCCCATCGATAACGGCGGTAAACTCGTCGCCGCCCATGCGCGCCAGGATGTCATAGGGCCGCAAGCATTCTTTCAATTGCTCGGCGACCCATAACAACAGCCGGTCCCCCACATCATGGCCAAGGGAGTCGTTGATGCGCTTGAACCCATCAAGGTCCAGGTACAGCACAACGAGAGACTTGTCGTCACGGTCGGTACGCGTCAGCGCACTTTCGACTGCCTGATAAAATCCGCGGCGGTTGAGCAGCCCGGTCAGCGCGTCGGTAACAGCCTGCTGCTCGAGTTGCAGGCATAAGTCACGGACCACTGACATATCCAGAATACTCAGCACCATTGAGCGTTGCTCGGCCGGCAGCGGTGCACAAGACAACGCGACGGGGACTTGATGACCCTCCACCGTGCGCAGCACCGCATCGTGCATACGGTAAGTGTCGGCGTTGCGGTAACTACGATAGAAATCCGATTCAGACCATTGCACGATGTGCGGTTTGAACAAGTAGTCGACCACCTCTGTGCCTCGCAACTCATCAAAGGTCGCGTTGAGCAACCGGCAAATAGCCGGGTTTGCAAAACTGATCGTCCCCGACTCATCGACCACCAAAATGCCTTCGGCGACATTCGACAGCACCGACGCATTAAACGCGCGCGCGGCCTCCAGCTCGTGGGTCAGGGCTTGCAAGGCTCGACGGTTGCGCTGGTGTTCCAGCAGCGCCTGCACCTTAGGCTTTAAGACCTGCGGGTCGAAAGGCTTGAACAGATAATCCACAGCGCCACTTGCATAACCCTTATGCACAGCGGCTTCGGATTGTTCATTGGCGGTCAGGAAAATGATGGGGGTCAAACGGGTGCGCTGACTGCCGCGCATCAAACGCGCGACCTCAAAACCGTCCATGTCGGGCATCTGCACATCGAGCAATACCAGGTCGACGTCCAACTCCAACAGCAGGTTCAAGGCTTCAACGCCGGAACTGGCCGTGACCACATGCCAATCCTGACGGTGCAAGACCGCCCGCATAGTGATCAGGTTTTCGGGATAATCATCGACGACCAAGAGAACAGAGTTACCTTCCGATGGTTCTGATTGCACGCATTCCATGCTGCTTCTCTTCCTGTAGCGCGTACGCCAGGGCGCAGGGCAAAGCCAGAATTCCTCTAGCGGCCCACTTTAGTCCTGAGCAGGCAAAAGCAGAAGCGAGCAAACGCTTATCTAGTGGCTAAACGCCCGTCAAGCCGACTAACGGTATATAACGCTCAAGCGTCCATCGAAAAAGTGCCATCACTGGCCACCGACTTTTGCCACTGTCTGTTCGACGAACTACCGTTAACAATCCAACCCTAAGGCTTTATAAAGGTAGTCGGAAACCATTGAGCCAGACACCTCCATGCTGGCAATAAGACACATCGAAGGCTGAAAAATGATCGACATGGCAACGTGGAACCTGAGCATCCCCGTAGGCTCCCCCCCTGCAACTATTGACACCGCCAAACTGGTTGACGGCTATAACGGAAAATATTTCCAGTCTGAAAGCGGGGCGCTGTTTTTTTGGTCCCCCGTTACGGGCGCGCGCACCGCCAACGCTATTTATCCACGTAGCGAACTGCGTGAAACCAACGCCGACGGCAGCTTGCGTAATTGGTTGTACCCCACCAGCGACAATTTTTTACGCGCCACCGTGGCAGTCAATCAGGTGCCCTCCTCTGGCCGGATCGTTATCGGTCAAATTCACGCCTACGAAAGCACCGAACCGCTGTTAAAGGTTGAATACCAGTACAAGGAAAGTGCCAAAAGCGGCACTATCGTCGCCAAAGTCCGCAACCGGTTTGACGACAAAGAAGCCCGTACGATCATTATTGCTGAGGATGTGCCTCTCAATGAACCATTCAAATACATCATCCACCTCAGCCCAGGCGGTCAACTGAGTGTGAGCGCGCGCGACGCAAACTGGAGCAGCCCGATTAGCGCAACCTGGCGCGACAAACCGCTGTACTTCAAGGCTGGCGTGTATACCCAGGACAATACGGGTTACACCAGCGAAGGCGGAAAAGCGACGTTTTACAAGCTGGACATCAATCACTCAAAAAGCTGACGAATGGACAACTGAAATAAAAAGCTAACTGTAGGAACTACCGAAGGCTGCGATCTTTCCAGCCTATCGCAGCCTATCGCAGCCTTTGGCAACGCCTACAAGAGCCTACAGTTGCACTCAGTTATTCAACGAGACGCGGCCTTGAACTCTTTTTCAGCGCTTGCAAAGCGCGTGAGCATAACCGCCGACGGCCCCTTGCCCAGCAGGCTGAATATTACAATCGCCGCGCTCGCGAAGAGGAAGCCAGGGATAATTTCGTACAACCCCAGCAGCGCGAAGTGCTTCCAGACGATAACCGTTAGGGTGCCGACCAACACGCCAGCCAGTGCGCCGTTGCGCGTCATCCCCTTCCACAGCACTGAAATCAGCACCACAGGGCCGAAGGCCGAACCGAAGCCAGCCCATGCATAACTCACCAGACCCAGCACCCGATTGTCGGGGTTAGAGGCGATAAAAATGGCGATCATGGCAATCAACAGCACCATACCGCGGCCGACCCACACCAATTCCTTGTCTGATGCGCGCTTGCGGAAGAAGGCTTTATAGAAATCCTCGGTCAACGCGCTGGAGCACACCAACAGCTGACAACTCAGCGTACTCATCACAGCCGCTAAAATCGCTGACAACAGCACACCGGCGATCCATGGATTGAACAACAGCTTCGCCAGCTCAATGAATATACGCTCGTGGTTTTCGGTCACTGGGCCGGCAAACTCCGGGTGCGCCGAGAAGTAAGCAATACCGAAAAAGCCCACCGCGACGGTGCCACCCAGGCACAGAATCATCCAGGTCATGGAAATACGACGCGCTTTGGCAATCGACTTCACCGAATCCGCCGCCATGAACCGCGCCAGGATGTGCGGCTGGCCAAAGTAACCCAAGCCCCAACCCATCAACGAGATGATGCCTATAAATGAGGTATTTTTAAGCATGTCGAAATTAGTGGGATCTTTCGCTTCGATCGCCAGCAAAGTGGTGTCGATGCCGCCCGTGGCCATTAGCACGATGATAGGCGTGAGGATCAGCGCAAAGATCATCAGCGTGGCCTGCACCGTATCGGTCCAGCTCACGGCGAGAAAACCACCGACGAAGGTGTAGGCGATTGTCGCAGCAGCACCCGCCCACAGCGCGGTTTCGTAGGACATGCCAAACGTGCTTTCGAACAATCGGGCACCAGCAACAATGCCCGACGCGCAGTAAATCGTGAAGAACACCAGAATCACAACGGCTGAAACAATCCTCAGCACCCCACTTTTGTCTTCGAAGCGGCTGGTGAAATAGTCCGGCAAGGTCAATGCATCGCCATTGTGTTCGGTTTGTACACGAAGGCGCCCGGCAACGAACAACCAGTTCAGGTACGCGCCCGTCACCAGGCCGATCGCGATCCAGCTCTCGGAAAGGCCCGACATGTAGATAGCGCCCGGCAGCCCCATCAATAACCAGCCACTCATGTCCGATGCACCGGCCGACAAAGCCGTGACGACGGAGCCGAGGCTACGGCCACCCAAAATATAATCTGAAAGATTGTTGGTTGAGCGATAGGCCATCAGGCCAATAAGGACCATTGCGGCGATGTAGATCACAAATGTGATCAGGGTAGGATTGCTGACAGTCATAGAGTTGCGTCCTGGCTTTATTATTACGCGGTCATCAATCTATTCGCAGCGATTGAAACCGCTCGCAAGGATGAATAACTGGCCGCGCGTTAAGCTGAGCTTCCCAGGAAAACATCAGCCGATGCACCAAGGATGAACAGGCGTCACCTTGGGGCGCGAATCCTAGTCAACAACGCAAACGAGGTGCAACCTCTTTTTGTCCTGCAGTTGCACCTTCTGACGTTCTTTCGTGACAGCATGTTTTTTGCTTCCTTTCGGAGCAAAGACCCACTTTTAAAGAAGAAAAAGCACCAACGTTGTACAACTTCCACGCCAATATGCGCTGATCGACTGACTGACAAAATATTTCCTGCAAATAGGGTTGCACTAGGTTGCACCCATAGAATTTCAAGACTAATCTGAGCGTCGGCCAAGCCACACCGGGTGGCAATGACGAGGATGAGAAATGGCGACAACCACCTTGGGTGTCAAACTCGATGACGCTACCCGTGAACGCTTGAAAGCCGCCGCGCATTCCATCGACCGCACACCCCACTGGCTCATCAAGCAAGCAATCTTCAATTACCTCGAAAAACTCGAGGGCGGCGCGACGCTGATGGAGCTCAACGGCGTCATCGGCAAGGAGCCCGACGAACTGGTCGACCTGCAAGCCGATGCCGCACACCAGTGTTTCCTGGAGTTCGCCGAAAGCATTCTGCCGCAGTCGGTTTTGCGTGCAGCGATCACCTCCGCTTACCGACGCCCGGAACCCGAAGTGGTGCCGATGCTGTTGGAGCAGGCTCGCCTTCCCGCGAGCATGGCTGAAGCAACCCAAAAGCTCGCCTCCAGCATTGCCGAAAAACTGCGCAATCAAAAAAGCGCCAGCGGCCGCGCAGGCATCGTGCAAGGCTTACTGCAAGAGTTCTCGCTGTCTTCCCAGGAAGGCGTGGCCTTGATGTGCCTGGCCGAAGCGCTGCTACGCATTCCGGACAAAGGCACCCGCGACGCCCTTATTCGCGACAAGATCAGCACCGGTAATTGGCACCCGCACTTGGGTAATAGCCCGTCGCTGTTCGTCAACGCTGCTACGTGGGGCTTGCTGCTGACCGGAAAATTGGTCGCCACCCACAACGAAGCCGGGCTGACTTCATCCCTGAGCCGTATCATCGGCAAAAGCGGCGAACCCATGATCCGCAAAGGCGTGGACATGGCCATGCGCCTGATGGGCGAACAGTTCGTCACCGGCGAGACCATTGCCGAAGCGCTGGCCAACGCCAGCCGATTCGAAGCCAAAGGTTTCCGCTACTCCTACGATATGCTCGGTGAAGCGGCACTGACTGAGCACGATGCACAGAAGTACCTCGCCTCGTACGAACAAGCTATTCACTCCATCGGCAAGGCGTCCCATGGGCGTGGCATTTACGAAGGCCCGGGCATCTCGATCAAGCTTTCTGCACTGCACCCCCGTTATAGCCGTGCGCAATATGAGCGGGTGATGGAAGAGTTGTACCCGCGGCTGTTATCGCTGACCTTGCTGGCCAAGCACTACGACATCGGCCTGAACATTGACGCCGAAGAGGCCGACCGCCTCGAACTGTCGCTGGACCTGCTGGAGCGCCTGTGCTTCGAGCCACAACTGACGGGCTGGAACGGCATTGGCTTTGTGATTCAGGCGTACCAGAAGCGCTGCCCGTATGTGATCGACTACGTTATAGACCTTGCCCGTCGCAGCCGTCATCGCCTAATGATTCGTCTGGTAAAGGGCGCGTATTGGGACAGCGAAATCAAACGCGCACAGGTCGATGGCCTGGAAGGCTATCCGGTGTACACCCGCAAGGTTTACACCGACGTTTCCTATATTGCATGCGCGAGAAAGCTGCTGTCGGTACCGGAAGTCATTTATCCGCAGTTCGCTACCCACAACGCCCACACGCTGGCGGCTATTTACCATATCGCCGGGCAGAACTATTACCCCGGCCAGTATGAATTCCAATGCCTGCACGGCATGGGCGAACCCTTGTATGAGCAGGTTGTAGGCACCGTTGCCGACGGTAAGTTGAACCGACCGTGCCGCGTTTATGCGCCGGTAGGAACCCACGAAACATTGTTGGCGTATCTGGTGCGGCGCTTGCTTGAAAACGGCGCGAACACTTCATTCGTCAATCGCATTGCGGACCAGTCCATTTCCATACAGGAACTGGTGGCCGATCCAGTGAACAGCATCGAGCAGATGGCGACGCAGGAAGGCGGCTTCGGTTTGCCGCACCCACGGATTCCTCTGCCTCGCGATCTTTATGGACCAGAACGCGCTAATTCCAGCGGCATCGATCTGGCAAACGAACACCGCCTGGGCTCGCTGTCATCGGCCTTGCTGGCTACCGCTCATAACGATTGGAAAGCCGGGCCCATTCTTGGAGGCCCCGCCAGCATCGGTACGTTTGCTCCGGTGCTGAATCCATCAGACCTGCGCGACGTAGTCGGTCATGTGCAGGAAGCCAATCTAGACGACGTTGATAACGCAATTCAGTGCGCGTTGAATGCCGCGCCTATCTGGCAAGCGACACCGCCTGCAGAGCGCGCTGCCATTCTCGAACGTGCTGCCGATTTGATGGAAGGCGACATTCAACCGCTGATGGGCTTGCTGGCCCGCGAGGCGGGCAAAACGTTCGCCAATGCCATCGCCGAGGTCCGTGAAGCCGTGGACTTCCTGCGCTACTACGCAGTGCAGGCACGCAACGATTTTACCAACGACGCCCACCGCCCTCTGGGTCCGGTGGTATGCATCAGCCCGTGGAACTTCCCGCTGGCGATTTTCAGTGGTCAGGTCGCCGCCGCACTGGCAGCGGGTAACCCGGTGCTGGCCAAGCCAGCCGAGCAAACGCCACTGATTGCTGCGCAAGCGGTTCGTCTGCTACTCGAAGCAGGCATTCCAGAAGGTGTCGTTCAATTGCTCCCGGGACGCGGCGAAACAGTCGGCGCACGCCTGGTGGGCGATGATCGAATCAAAGGCGTGATGTTCACCGGCTCTACTGAGGTTGCTCGTCTGCTGCAGCGTAATATCGCTGGTCGTCTGGACGCACAAGGACGGCCAATCCCTCTGATCGCTGAAACTGGCGGCCAGAATGCAATGATCGTTGATTCTTCGGCGCTGACGGAGCAAGTGGTTATGGATGTCGTGTCCTCGGCGTTCGACAGCGCAGGCCAACGTTGCTCGGCGCTGCGTGTACTGTGCCTGCAGGAAGACTCGGCTGATCGCGTAATTGAAATGCTCAAAGGCGCCATGGCCGAATGCCGTCTCGGTAATCCAGAGCGGCTATCCGTGGACATTGGCCCGGTGATAGACGCCGAAGCCAAGGTCGGTATCGAAAAGCACATCCAGGCCATGCGCGACAAAGGCCGCAGCGTTTATCAGGTAGCGATTGCCGACGCCGATGAAATCAAGCGCGGCACCTACGTCACACCGACATTGATCGAACTGGAAAGCTTCGACGAATTGCAACGTGAAATCTTCGGTCCGGTATTGCACGTCGTTCGCTACAAACGCAAAGAACTGGACCTGCTGATCGGCCAGATCAATGCCTCTGGCTATGGCCTGACTCTGGGCGTGCACACCCGAATCGACGAAACCATCGCCAAAGTCATCGATAACGTCAATGCAGGCAACGTTTACGTCAACCGCAACATCGTTGGCGCCGTAGTGGGTGTGCAGCCGTTTGGTGGTGAAGGTTTGTCCGGCACCGGCCCGAAAGCCGGCGGCCCTTTGTACCTGTATCGTCTGTTGTCGACCCGACCGGTAGACGCAATAGAGCAATCATTCGCTCGTGGCGACGCACTGTTAGCACCGAACACCCAGATGCGCGACGCCATGAGCAAACCGCTCAAAGCCCTGCAAACCTGGGCTGACAGCCAACAGCAGGAAGCACTTGGCGCACTCTGCGGTCAGTTCGCAGCACAGTCGCAAAGCGGTATCACCCGCGTACTTGCCGGTCCAACCGGCGAACGCAACAGCTACAGCCTGCTGCCCCGCGAACATGTGTTGTGCCTCGCCGAAGCTGAAACTGACCTGTTGACCCAACTCGCCGCGGTATTGGCCGTAGGCAGCTCAGCGATTTGGCCAGACAGTGAACCGAGCAAAAACCTGCGCACGCGCCTGCCGAAAGAAGTCCAGGCACGTATTCAACTGGTGGCCGACTGGAACAAAGACGAGGTCATCATCGACGCCGTCCTGCACCACGGCGATTCCGACCAGCTGCAAGCGGTCTGCCAACAGATCGCCAAACGTGCCGGTGCGATTATCGGCGTTCACGGCCTGTCCCACGGCGAA
>NZ_JAMFRV010000490.1 GCF_026224925.1 Pseudomonas sp.
AGCTGCCGAAGGCTGCGATTCTTCCGGTCAATCGCAGCCTTCGGCAACTCCTACAAAGATTTGTGGACCACATGACTCCCAGAGGGAGCGAACTTGTTGGCGAAGGTCGCGACTCGGTCTATCAAACCAACCGCCTCACCTACCGCTCAATCGTCTTGCTCCAGCGCGCATTCCACTCCGGTCGCTGTTGGTTCACCTGATCCCAATCAATTGAGATCGCGGTCTCCAAATACTTGTTCATCGCCTCAACACGGCCACGGGTCTTATCCGTAGTCGGCGTTTTTGGGTTCGAAGGAATTTGATCGCCTTCTTCCAATGCTGGTCCCTGAGCCTCTGCACTCAACAAAAATGCCGCGAGTTTTTGCGCCAGTTCGGGTTGGTCGTTATGGGCGATGGCGCATTCGGCGACATTGAGCACCACCGCGCCTTCTTTCGGTTGTGCGTATTCAACCGGTACGCCGAGCAATTTCAGAGTGGTCACGCCGGTCGGGGTCAGTGGAAATATCGCGGCTTCGTCGGTCTGGACCATTTCCGAAATTTTCGCCGAACTGGCGATGTATTCCAGTACGTTCGGGCCGACGGTTTTTGGCCAGGCTTTAAAGCCCGGTTCAACGTTGGCTTCGGTGCCGCCCTGGATACGGTTGAACATCAAGAAACCGTGCAGGCCGAAGGTCGATGAGGCCAAGGACTGGAACACGACTTTGTCCTTGAAGCGCGGGTCGGCCAAGTCCATCCACGAGGTCGGAGCGCTCCAGCCCTTCTCCTTGAACATGCGCGTGTTGTAAGCAAGACCGGTCACGCCGAGGGTCACGGCCACGGCCTGATCCTTGATCTTCGCTTTGGCCGGAATGTCGGCCAGCACCGGGCTGTCCTGCAGCTTGTCGCACAAGCCCATGGAGATGGCGCGGTACATGATGCCGTCGTCGAGGAACATGACGTGCATCTGCGGGTTGTCTTTGCTGGCCTGAACCTTCGCCAGGATGTCCGAAGAGGTGCCGGGCACAATCACCACTTTAACGTTATTGGCCTTCTCGAACGCGGGTAATACCTTGTCGGCGTAGACGCGCTCCATGGTGCCGCCGTTCATGCCCAGATACAGCGTCGGTTCGGCGTGTGCCGTGCCCGCGAGCAGCAGGCTGGCCAAGGGTAGACAAGACAGGGCGATACGATTGATGTTCTTCATTGACGCGATCTTCCTCTGGGCAATTGAACGACGGTCCCCGCTTGCGCGGTTTGATTGGTTTGAAACCGACCGATTGAAAACGCTTCAATCGGTTGTGTTGTTGAACCTGAACACACCAGTTCGGCGAGGGCTTCTCCCACTGCCGGGCCGATCTGGAAGCCTGCGCCGGCAAAGCCGAAACCATGCAGCAAACCGGCTTGGGTGCTGCTGGCGCCAATTACCGGCTCGCGATCTGGCAAATAACCTTCGGTGCCGCTCCAGGTACGAATCGCCTGAGCGCCGGCGAGAAACGGATAAAGCTCCGCGGCGTTGCGCAGAATCTCAAGCACCGCGGCTTGCCCTGGGCGCGCTTGTTCCGGGGTCAGGGCAAAACCCTGTCCTCCGCCGAGCACGCAATTGCCACGTGCCACCTGCCGCGCATAAATCCCGCCGCCCTCGACGCCGGTACTCACGTCCATAACCATCGGCAACGGTTCGGTGACCAGCATTGCTGGATGCCCGGAACGCATCGGCACCGACTCGCCAAATTGCGCGGCAACGGTTCCGGCCCAAGCGCCTGCGCAGTTAAGCAACCAAGGGGCACGAACCTTGATGCCGTTGGCGCAATGAACAGTAAAGGCCTGCCCATCGTGTTCAATGTCGATGACTTTCGCTTGTTCGAATACTTGGGCGCCAGCGCGTTGGGCCGCGCGGGCGAAGGCCGGCGAGATCAAGCGAGGATTGGCATGACCATCATCTGGGCACAGCGACGCACCGACAGCCACATCACCGACCCATGGGTATCGGGCACGCAACTCGGCACGGTCCAGCAACAACAAACCCAAGCCAAAACCGCGAGTGGATTGCGCATAGGTTTCAAGGGCGGCCATGTCCTCATGGCTGCGAGCGAGTTTCAGATGGCCCGACTGCACGTATTCGCCGTCGGTACCGATCAGTTCCAGCACGTTGCCCCATATCTCGTGGGCGCGCTGGGACAGGGGCAACTGACTCAGCGGCCGACCCTGACGCCGCACGCCGCCATAGTTGACCCCACTGGAATGCGAGCCACAAAAGTCACGCTCCAGCAGCACCACGCGTTTTCCTTTGCGCGCGAGCATCAGCGCTGCCGAGGCGCCGACAATGCCGCCGCCGAGAACAATCGCATCGGTTTCGATCGGCGCACTCATGATTCAGCCTCCAAGCCAAACGGTAATGGCTTGATCGGCGCCTGACCGCGTAATCGGCCGATGTCGTTCAGTGCGCGACCGCTGCGTTGGGCGACGATTTCTGCCGCCGCTGATCCACACATCCGGCCCTGACAGCGTCCCATGCCGACTCGGCAATGGGCTTTGACCCGATTGATTTCCCAATGGCCGTCATCGACCACTGCACGAATTTCACCGGCAGACACTTCCTCGCAGCGGCAAACCATCAATGCATCTGGCGCTTTGGCCGCCCAGTCAGTCGGGAACGGGAAGGCAGTTTCCAACCCATGACGAAAGCGCTCGATGGTCGCCAGCTTGTGTTCCAAATAGTTGCTACGCGCCTTGTCGATTAAAAGCCCACGGTCTTCGAGCACGGCCAATGCCGCACGCTCGCCGGCCATTTCCGCAGCGTCGGCGCCCATGATCCCTGCACCGTCCCCCGCCAAATACACGCCTTCAACTGAACTGCGTCCTGCACTGTCGCGCATCGGCAGCCAGGCTCTGTTCAATTCACTCCAGTGAAACTCGCAGCTCAACAAATCGGCCAGTTGCGTCTCGCTGCGCAAGGCGTGGGCGAACGCCACGGCATCACATTTCAGTTGTTGCCGGCGTTTACCCTGAGTCCAATTGATGGCGGCGACGCGTTGCTCGCCATCGATACCTTCCAACGTTGCGCCTTGGTGCACCGGGACCCCGTGGGCAGTCAACCAGCTACGGTAATACAGACCTTTGGCCAGCGTGATGGGTTGACCAAGCAACGCAGGTAACGCCCGGCATTGCGCACTGAACGGCGCGCTGTCGAGCACCGCAACGACATTGGCCCCCGCCTTGGCATATTGATAGGCGACCAGGTACAGCAACGGTCCGCTGCCACAAAACGCCACGCGCTCGCCTATGGCACAACCTTGATATTTCAGCGCGATCTGCGCTGCGCCCAAGCTATAAACGCCAGGCAAGGTCCAGCCCGACACCGGCAAAATACGGTCGGTAGCGCCTGTCGCAACAATGATCTGCGAATACTCAACAACACTGGCGTGGCCGTTGCTCAACGTATCCAGATGACCATTTTCGGCGTTCCACACCAGCGTCTCGGGGCGGTAATCGATCTGCGTGGCCAGTTCATCAATGGTGCGGTGCACCGACTCGGCCTTCGACGCTTCAAACCCATACAGCTGCTTCGCCGTACGGCGAAAATTCGCCGGTTGGCGCCGATAGATTTGACCGCCGCCACGCAAAGATTCATCGATCAAACAGGCTTTGATTCCGTGAAACAGCAACGTTTGCGCCGCCCGAATTCCGGCGGGTCCAGCACCGACAATTACCACGCTCATAGACTGCGCCCCGGTTCACGGCTGATAGTCTGTCCAGCTTCAAGCAGCGTCGAACAGGCCCGCACCCGGCGGCCATCGCCCAAGCGCACCCAGCAATCCTGGCAGGCGCCCATCAAGCAAAATCCTGCACGCGGTTCGGCGCTGAAATCACTGCCACGCACA
>NZ_JAMFRV010000491.1 GCF_026224925.1 Pseudomonas sp.
AGTCGTTTTCGATGTCGAAACGCACCAGCCGCAGGTTGGTCTTGTTCCAGTCCGGCACACGTCCGCAGGACCCGAAATAGTTGTCGACGTTGATCACCGAAGCGTTGGCCTCGGTCGCGCCCCAGCCCTCGAATACCTGGATCGGACCAAAACGTTCCAGCCAGCGTTGCCAGGTCTCAGGCGACAGGCCGGCGCCGAGCATGCAGCGCAGACTGTGTTCGCGCTCGCCCACCCGCACTGGTTGGTTAAGCAGGTAACGGCAGATTTCGCCGATGTACTGGAAGACGCTGATCCGATAGCGTGCCACGTCGCTCCAGAACTCCCGCACGCTGAACTTGCGGCGGACCACGATGCTGGCGCCCACACGCAGCGCGGTGGAGGTCACCGACGTGGCGGCCGCGCCGTGGTACAGCGGCAGGCAGCAATAAAACACGTCGTCGCGGGTGGCCTGCAGCGTGACTTCCATCACATCGCCGGAGGACATCCAGCGCATATGGCTGTAGCGCGCCGCCTTCGGCAAACCGGTGGTGCCCGAGGTAAAAATCAGCAAGGTCGAGGCCTGCGCCTCGATGTGCGCACGAGTATCACGGGGGAAGGTGCTGCGCGAGGCGCTGTCCAGGCGCGCGGCAAAATGCCCATCGATACCTTTGGGCAGCGGCCCGTTCCATGGATTTTCCGGGTCATGCACCAGCCAGCACGCCAGCTCGGGAAAATCCTCAGTGGCCTGCACATTGGCCAGGCACTCTTCGCCGACGACCAGCCCCTTGGCTGCGATGGTTTGCAGCGCATGCAGCAACGGGCGGCCGCTGACCTGGGTGTTGATGAGCGCCACTACCACCCCGAGCTTGACCAAGCCAAACCAGGTGCAGAAGAACGCAGGGCGGTTCTCCATGACGATGGCGCATACATCACCGGCGCGTAGGCCATCGGCATAAAAGGTATGGGCCATCTGGTTGGCCCGCGCATCGACTTCGGCGTAGCTGAGGGTGTGTTCGCCGTAGATCAGGAACGGTCGTTCACCCTGTTCAAGCGCCTGTTGTTCCAGGCGGTCGGCCATGGTGTAGTGGTCGCTTGGTTTGATCAGCGCACTGGCCGCCGCACGCAGGTCAAGTAGCGCCTGGGTCTGCTCCCGGGGCACCGAGCGGCTCGGCAGGACCCCAGTCAGATCGTTCAGGTTCATTGAGTCACCTCCTGGGCGGTCGCTTGATAGGTGGGGTAATCCGAATAGCCACCCGGGCCCGGCGTATAGAGGGTTT
Organism: Pseudomonas sp.; assembly: GCF_026224925.1. GTDB lineage: Bacteria > Pseudomonadota > Gammaproteobacteria > Pseudomonadales > Pseudomonadaceae > Aquipseudomonas. Next base: position 1,257 of record NZ_JAMFRV010000491.1, read on the forward strand.
TTCGGTCGAATCGAGCCAGTGGCAGACCCTGTTTCAAACGCTCGACCAGGTCCGGGTTAGCCACAAAATGACGCCCGAACGAGACGGCAGCGCCCTCGCCCGCCTCAAGCGCGGCGCTGGCCGAAGCGCCATCAAAACCATCGTTGAGAATCAATGCATGCGGGCTGTGCTGGCGCGCCAGGGCGAAAGCATCGAGGTCGGCCACCGGGGAACGCATGATGTGTAGGTAAGCCAGGCCTAGCGGCGCGACGGCAGCGCACAACGCAGCCGCCGTGGCCGCCGGATCGCTGTCGTCGATATCGTTGAAGGGGTTGCCCGGACACTGACGAAAGCCCACACGCCCGGCACCAATCGCCGTGGCCATGGCCTCGATCACTTCCTTGGCAAAGCGCACCCGGTTGGTCACGGCACCACCGTAGGCATCGCTGCGCTGGTTGCTGCCCGATGCCATGAACTGCATGGGCAGGTAACCGCTGGTGCAGTGCAGCTCAACACCGTCGAAACCGGCCTCACGGGCACTCAGTGCAGCTTGGCGATAATCCTCGATGACCTCGGCGATACCTTGCAGGGTCAATACCTGCGGCTCATCACTGTCTACCAGGCCAGCGCTGTCGCTGAACAATTGCGTGCGCGCACGCAGTGCCGAAGGCGCGACTGTCGCAGCCCCCGCCGGTTTGTTGTGACGGCTGGCGGCGCGGCCGACGTGCATCAGTTGCAGGACGATGCGCCCGCCCTCTTCATGCACGGCGCGGGTGACCTGCTGCCATGCGGCAATCTGCTCGGCACTGTAGATCGCCGGGGTGCGGCAATAACCCAGGCCGCTGGCGGACGGCGCAGTGCCCTCGGCCACGATCAACCCGGCGCCAGCACGCTGGCGGTAGTACTCGACCATGACGCTGCTGGGCACCGCCGATGCGTCGGCGCGGCTGCGAGTCATGGGCGCCATGACAATGCGGTTGGCCAGTTGCAGTTCACCCAAGCGCACAGGCTCGAACAAGATACTCATGTCAGCTCCTTAACTTTTTATTGTTTGCGCCGCCGCCGACAACGCGGCACAAGCGATAGCGCAACAGCGAATATGGGCTGAATGATTGACCCGGAACGCGAGCGAAACATCGTCCGAGAAGACTAGATGTGCGCACCCGGACATCGTTCGCAACGGCTTTTCGGCAGGAAAAATGTGGTCTGAACGGACGATGAATAAAACCCACGCCGCGCTGAAGATCGGGCCCACTAAAACAAAATAGGGAGTAGCCGCAGTGAATCAGTCCAACCCTGTGACATGGCGAACGCACTACGCACTTTTCGTGCTCGCGACCATCTATGTATTCAACTACATCGATCGCCAACTGATGACGATCGTGATCGAACCGGTGAAGCTCGAATTCGGTATTTCCGATACCGGGATCGGGCTGCTTTCGGGCGTGACTTTCGCCGTGTTCTATACCGTTTTTGGCTTTCCGTTGGGACGCCTGTCGGACCGTATTGGGCGCAAACCAGTGATCGCATTCAGCTGTCTCGTCTGGAGCATCGTGACCATGCTCTGCGGCATGGCCGGTAACTTCCTGACCCTGATGCTGGCGCGAATCGGCGTGGCCGTCGGTGAAGCGGGTGGCACGGCGCCTTCGGTGGCCATGGTTTCGGATATGTACCCCCCGCACCGCCGCTCCACCGCATTGGCGGTACTGATGCTGGGCTCAAGTCTGGGGGCGATTGTCGGCTTGGGTCTGGGCGGCTGGATCGCTCAACACTACGGATGGCGTTACGCTTTTTTGCTGATCGGTGCCCCGGGGATCTTGCTCGGTCTGTTACTGCTGTTTACCGTGCGCTCACCCAAACCGGCAGCCGCCCCTACGCCTCTAGAACAAAGCGCACTGCAACAAGGCTGGCTGCAAACGTTGATCGAGCTGCTGCGCATGCCATCTTTTCTGTGGCTGGTCCTCGCTGGCGGCGCAGCGGCGGTTGCGGGCTACGCCATTGGCACCTGGAGCCCAAGTTTTCTGATCCGCTCCCACGGTCTGAACATGCAAGAAGCGGGGTTTCTGGTCGGCGTGGTGGGCGGCACGGGTTCTACTATAGGCACCCTGGTCTGCGGAATGCTGACCGACCGGATGGCCCGTCGCGATGTCGGCTGGCAAATCGGAGTGCCTTTATTGGGCACCTTGGTCAGTATCCCCTTTGCCTTGGCGTACTTCCTCTGGCCACAAGGCACAGCGTTCTATATCGGCAGCATCGCCGTGCCACAAGCATTCCTGTTCTACAGTGCATTCGGCTTCTTCGGCGTCTGGTGGGTAGCGCCTTGCCTGAGCGCCATCACCCACCTGTTCCCGGCGACTCGGCTGGCGCAAGCCACGGCGATTTTTGTGATGTCCATGACCCTGCTGGGCGTGGGCGTCGGTCCGCTGCTGGTCGGCATGCTCAGTGACTACTTCACGCCGAGCCTGGGGGGTGAAGCGTTGCGCTATGCGCTGGCGTCGTCGGTCTCAATGCTGTTGCTCGCCGTGCTGTTCCTTGCGATGGCCCTGCCACGCTATCGCACTCAACTGGCCCGCCCGACCACGCCCCTCGTCGAGCCGGATGCGGATGCGGTCACTGTCTGATTTCTGAAGGTTAGTTTACCTCTGAGCAAGAACTGCGGCTGCCCATCGACATACAACGCCAGGTCTGAAGGTCGTGCCGACCTTTTCGCAGGCAAGCCCGCTCCCACGGGATCTCCATCCATCGAAAATTCTGCGCCGGATACAAGACCTGTGGGAGGTTCCGCCGCGTCTTCGACGTCGCGCTGTCGCGCAGCAAACGCGGTCCATGTAGGAGCGCTCTTGCCCGCGATCGGCTGCGCAGCAGTCGTAAACCAGAGCATGCATTCCTTTCGATTGGAACTGAGTCCGGCATTTTAGGACCGCTTCGATCGAGCACGACCCCGGGCCCATCGCGGGCAAGCGCGCTCCTACAGTTTAATAATTCAAAGGGTTGTATGTGTGCGTGTGTGTGATTTGATCGAAGCGTGCAAGACCAGCCGCCTTGGCGCCGATCTACTTTTGATGTTGGCTTGCCAAACAGCAGGCCCGAAGGGCATTCATTACGCTATGCCTGACGCACCCCAAAAAAAAGCCTCGCCGTTATCCGGCGAGGCTTTGTTTGTAGCGCGTGTTGCCTAATGAGTTAACGACCGTTAGCCCGCGCCGCATCCGCGGTGTACTGGTCCGGAGTGAATTTGCCTTCGTTGAGGATCGGGCCTTTCTTCTCTTCGTTAGACATGCCGTAGCCGGTGTACTGGCCGGAGTTCAAGTCAATGAAGAACTGCGAACCGGCCTGCCAGCCGCTCATGTCGGGGTGGTAGTAATAGTTGATCATGGCGTGTTTCCACAACTGCCCACGGGTATCGTAGTTGTCGGCCATGACAGAGCTCCAAGTGTCTTCGTCGAGGAACAGCACACGCTTGCCATAGATGTGACGATAGCCTTCCTTCAGGTCGGCTTCCAACACCCACACGCGACGCAACTCATAACGCATGAACTCCGGGTTGGGATGGTTGGGAGTAAGGATGTCAGCGTACTTTATGGTCCCGGAGTTCGGCTTGTAGGCGTTGGCCGGGATGTATATCTCGCGCTTACCGATGATTTTCCAGTCGTAGCGCTCCGGTGAGCCGTTGAACAAGCGGTCTTCGTCGACGGTCATGGTGCCGTTGGTGCCGATCATCGGTTGATCGTAACCGTAACCCGGCAGTTGCCGCACGCGCCGGGTCGACGGGCTATAGGACCAGGCCTGACGGGGGTCGGTAGCGAAGTTGTAGGGTTCAAGGGCAATGTTGAGCGAGCCGTTGTCGCGGGCCGGTTTCAGGGTCAAGTTGCTGCTCATGGCCTGAATCTTGCCATCGGTGGTGGGCTCAGCGGTCGGCGAGTTGGCTTGCGACAAGCCGCGTGCATACGCCTTACCCCAACCGATGCTGCCATTGGGCAGGACCGAAGCCAGGTCGGTGGTTTTTTCTTCGGTGTAGGCACGTGCCGGCAGTTGGTGGTTCCACAGCAGTTCCATGCCGGTTTTCGGAATCGGGAACGGTACCTGCCCCAGACCTTCTAAACCCATCCCATCGTCCACCAGTTTGGCGTGCAGTGCGTTGGACATCGCCCGACGGCAAACATAATCCGGGTAACGGAAGTCCCGGTGGCCTGGATAGATATTCATTTTGTAGGTAGTAGGGTATTTCTTCAGCAGGGCTTTCTGGCCGTCCGTCAGGTGCGCCTCGTACTGGCTCATGTTCGCCGCGGTAATCACCAGGATCGGTTTCTCCGCCGCATAAGGATCAACCGGTTGGTCACCGGAGTATTTCACATGGTTCCAGCCCGGCACTTCACCCAGGTACTTACCGGTGTAAGGCGGAATGGTGCCCTCGGCGTTACCCGCTTGCTCGGCGCCGACACACGTCAGTTCCTTGCCCAGCTTGGCGGCCTCTTGGGGAGAAACCGCGGCGTGCGCATAACCAATCAACCCGCTATTGGCTGTGACTGCGACCGCGAGCATCAGACCCGTTCTTGTTATTTTCATGTGTTGCCTCCTTCGCTGATAAGGCTTATCTGATGGACACATTGTTCGTTTTCTACCGGCGCCAACATCGTCCGGAAAGACTAAGGAACGGCTTACACGCCCAATTTTTCTTGCAGTTGCGCCTTGAGCACCTTGCCGGTGGCATTGCGTGGCAAGGGTTCGAGTACCCGGTAGACCCGCGCCGGCACTTTGTAAGCGGCCAGACGTTCGGCGATGAATGCACAGACTTGCTCTGAAGTCGGCAGCGCCGAGGCAGTGCCATGTACCGCCAGTGCCACCGTCTCGCCCAGTACCGGGTCGGTAATGGCGAACGCGGCGGCTTCTTCGATACCGGGCATTTCGCAGATACAGGCTTCGATTTCGGCGGCGGAAATTTTTTCGCCGCCGCGGTTGATCAGGTCCTTGATGCGCCCGGTGACGCGCAGGAACCCTTCGTCGTCGAGGTAGCCGATGTCGCCGGTGTCGAGCCAGCCGTCGCGCAGGCACTCGGCGCTGGCATCGGGCAGGTTCCAATAAGCGCTCATCAGGGTCGGAGAGCGCAGCCAGATCAGCCCGCGAGTACCACTGGGCAGTGGCTGATGCGGGTCTTCGCCGATGCGAATATCGACAATCGGCAGTGGCCAGCCAGACGTCGCCGGCTTGTACACGAACTGATCGCCACCAATTGCTGCGCCGATGCCGTTACTTTCAGTCAGGCCGTAGCCGCTGCCACCGATGGCGTCAGGTTTGAGGGTGATCATGTTGGCCAGCAAACCCGCGGATGAAGCTCCGCCGCCTAGGCCTAGACCAAACAGGCTGGCGGTGTGCTCGGTGCCAAAACGGGGCGATCCGAGCAGTTGTTGCATCATCACCGGCGCGCCGTTGAACTGGGTGCAGCGTTCATCGCGGATCAGATCGAGGGCGCGTTCGACATCCCACTTGTACATCAGCAACAAGCGCCGACCACCCCGTAATGCCGACAAAAACTGCGCATGCAAGCCACTGACGTGAAACAGCGGCACCGCCGCCAGAGTGGTTGGTGGGTAGCCGCTGTTGATCACCACGCCGATACGTTCGGGCGAGCTCACCGCACAAAACGCGCCCTGAAACTCCAACGCGGTCAGTGCCTGGCAGATCGCCCGGTGGCTGGATAACACACCCTTGGCCCGGCTGGTGGTGCCGGAGGTATAAAGGATCAGCGCCGGCGCGTCGGGGTCAATAACTACCTCGGGGATCGGCAACTGAGGGGCGCTAATCAGCTCTTCGTAGCGCAGGCAGTATTCGGGCAATTGCACCTGCGCCTGTGCCCCCACGACAATCGCCGCCCGTTGCTCCTGCGCAAGGTCCTCCTGCAACACATTCAGACGGGTTTCGTCGCACAGCAGCAGGCGCGCACCGCTGTCCCGCACACCGTGCAGCAGCTCATCGCGCAGGCCCCAACTATTGAGCGGCACGCAGACCGCGCCACAGCGCTGGATCGCCGCGAAGGCCACCAGCCAGGCCGGCTGGTTACGCATGGCAATCGCCACCCGCTCGCCTGGTTGCAGACCAAAACAGGCGATCATCTGCCCGGCCAGACGGTCGACTTGATCGAAGTACTGATTGAAGGTCAGGCGTTGCTCCTGCCAGACCAGAAACTCGCGTTCTCCGTGTACGCGACCGGCGTCAATCACGTGCATCAGGTTAGGCGCGGTATGACGGAAGTAACGCGGGCCACCGTCGGCCGGCGTCACCACTTCAAAAGGCGAACCGGGGGCGATCAATTGCTGCCACGCGGTTTTCCAGCGTTCAATACTCATCTGTGTTTCTCCAGAACAGCCGAGGCCCTAGGCGCTCAGGCGCACGCTTGGTCGAGGGTCGAATAACGTTCGCAATGGAAATCCCGGTCGCCCAGGCAGCTCTGTGCAACACGCGCACGTTTGAGGTAAAGACCGACATCCAGCTCGTCGGTGACCCCGATGCCGCCATGCATCTGTACCGCTTCGCTGCTGACTTTGAGCGCGGTATCGCCGGCCTTCCATTTCGCCAGGCTGACCAGCCGACCGCGCTCCTGCGCACTGAGGTCGACATCATCCAGGGCCGACAGCGCGGCCATCAGAGCGCTGCGGCTCAGGGCCAGATCGACGTACATCTGCGCGGCGCGGTGCTGCAGGACTTGGAACGTACCGATCTGAGTGTCGAATTGCACACGGGTCTTCAGGTAATCCAAGGTGGTCTGAAACAACTGCTCAGCCAGCCCTAGTAGCTCCGCCGCCAGACACGTGCGGCCACGATCCAGTGCAGTATCCAGTGCCGTCCAGCCTTCACCGAGCGTGCCCAACACCGCCTCGCTGCCCAGTAGCACTTGGTCCAGGCCCAAGCGTGCGCAATTGCGCGAATCAATCAGCGGCAATGCGCTGACGGTCAACCCAGGCGCATCGGCCGGCACCAGGAACAAACTGATGCCTTGGGTCTGGCCCGGTTGCCCCGAGGTCCGCGCGGCCAGGACGTAGGCATCGGCGCCGAGGCCATCAAGCACCCAATACTTGTCTCCGTGTAAGCGATACCCCGTACCCTCGGCCACCGCCTGCAGGGCAACATGGCTCGGGTCGTGGCGCGCTTGTTCGTCCACGGCCAAGGCCACACGGCGCTCGCCGCCGATCACAGCCTGCAACCAATGCTCGTGTTGCTGCGGGTTACCCGCTAGATGCAGCAGCGAGCCGCCGAGCACAACGCTTGACAGCATCGGCGTGGCGGACAGGTTGCGGCCCATGGCTTCAAAGATCGGCCCCAGGCCCATGCAACCGAAATCCAGACCACCTAAATCTTCCGGAAACGGTATCGCGCTCCAGCCCAGGTCCCTGGCGTCTTGCCATAGCTGGGGGTCGAACCCGAGCGCGTCGCCTTCGTCACGCAACCGTCGCTGAGCGCTGACCGGGCTGCGCGCGGCGAGAAAATCCCGGGCGCTGTCAGCTAACAGGCGTTGTTCGTCGCCATAGCGCAGGTTCATGCAGTTACTCCTTTTTTCGCGTCAGGCAGACCAAGCACGCGCTTGGCGATGACATTGAGCTGAATCTCCGAAGCGCCGCCAGAAATGGTCAGCGCATAGCTGTTCAACCAGGCGCGGGTAATCGCCAATTGCTGGTCACTGAACGCCGTGCTTTGCCAGCCGAAGGCATACCCGGCCATGGCATCGAGCAAGACTTCGCACTTGTCGCGCTCCTGCTCGGTGTGCACCAGTTTCATGATCGACATCAGGCCGCTGATATCATCGCCTGCCCTGGCCTCATGACCCATGCGCTGGACCGTCAGGTTATAGGCATGCTCATTCATCGCGCAGGCCACGCCACGGGCATGCAACGCGTGCTCGCTCTGGCCCTGTGGCTTGGGAAGGTATTCGCGCAGCAACGCCAGCAGATCGAAGTGCGATGGCAGGCTGAACTCGCCAAACTTCGACATTGCCTTGCGCTCGTGCTGCAACAGGTACTTGGCCAGGTTCCAGCCGCCGTTCAAAGGCCCGATCAGTTGGCTCTTGGGCACCTTCACGCCGTCGAAGAACACCTGGCAAAACGCCGACTTGCCGCTGATCAAATCGATCGGCACCGGGGTGACCCCAGGGCTGCGCATATCAAGGACGATCAGGCTGATGCCTTCGTGCTTGGGCGCGCTGAAGTCGGTGCGCACCAGAGCATACATCCAGTCGGATTTGTCGCCGTAGGAGGTCCAGATCTTGCTGCCGTCGACTACAAAGTGGTCGCCGGCATCGCGTGCGGCCATTTTCAGGCTGGCCAAGTCGGAACCTGCGTTCGGCTCAGAGAAGCCCTGGCACCAGCGCACTTCACCGCGTGCGATAGGTGGCAGCAGGTCACGTTTCTGCGCTTCGCTGCCGTACGCCAGCAACACCGGCCCGAGCATCCAGATGCCCAGGTTGATTTGCGGCGGCCGGCACTTGATGCGGCGCATTTCGCTTTCCAGCACCGACAGTTGCTCGTCGCTCAATCCAGCGCCGCCATATTCCTCGGGCCATTCGGGGCAGAACCAACGCTTGTCGCGCATGCGTTCGAACCACAGCCGCGCGTCTTCATTGGGAAACGCTGGTTGTTGACTGCCCCAGACGACGTCGCCTTCCGCCATCGCGGTGCGCATCGACAACGGGCAGTTAGCCTCCAGCCAGGCACGGGTTTCGTGCCGGAATTGCTCAATCGTGCTCATGAAGATCCCCCTCGACCCGGCCCCGGTTTTGCTCCGGAGCGGGTACGGTTCTTGTTGTCGTGGACAAGCGCTGCAACCTGCTGTCAGCGTCGGGTTCGTGGCATGCCCAGGCCGAACTGGGCGATCAACTCACGCTGAATTTCATTGGTGCCACCGCCGAAGGTCAGGGTTACCGAACAGCGCAACTCGTACTCCAACTCGCCGTGCAGCAGCGTGGCCGCCGAACCGCTGCGCATCGAACCATTGGCACCCATGATCGCCGCCAGCTTGCGCAGGATTTCGATGGCCGACTCCGAGCCAAAAACCTTGGTGGTCGAGCTCAACGCCACGTCCATGCGCTCATGCTCAAGGTCGGCGGCGATGCGCAAGTTGATCAGGCGCATGGCTTCCAGACGCGCATAACACTCGGCCAGCGAGCTGCGGACCCAGGCTTTGTCCGTCGCACAATGGCCTTGCTCGTCACGTGCGCGAGCCCACAGGTAAACTCGGCGGAACAACGCCACGACCTTGTCCGCCCAGGTGCCAAGGCCCAGACGCTCGTGGTTGAGCTGCGAGGTGATCATCTTCCAGCCGCCGTTCAACTCACCCACCAGCATGTCCTTGGGCACCCGAACATTGTCGTAGTAGGTGGCCGCGGTCGGGATGCTGGTGGTGGGAATGACGGTATGAGAGAAGCCCGGTGTACGGGTATCGACAATCAGCAGCGAAATGCCTTTGTGCCTCGCCTCGGCCGGGTTGGTACGGGCCGCCAGCCAGATGAAGTCGGCCGATTCGGCACCGGAGGTCCAGAGTTTGTTGCCATTGACCACAAAGCCTTCGTCGTCCTGGCGCGCATTGGTTTTCAGCACCGCCAGGTCGCTGCCGGCACCGGGTTCGGAATAACCGACGGAGAACATGATCTCGCCAGCGGCGATCCCTGGAAGGAAACGCTCTTTCTGAAACTCGCTGCCGTGGGCCATCAAGGCCGGACCGACGGTGCTGATGGTCACGAACGGCAGTGGCGCCCCGGCGATGTTAGCCTCTTCAAAGAAGATCAACTGCTCGGTAGCGGCGTAGCCCTGTCCGCCATGGACCTTGGGCCAGCCAACTGCCAGCCAGCCATCGCGACCCATCTGGCGGATGGTCTGGCGAAACAGCTCACCGCCTTCCTTGCCGCGCAATTGATCGCGCAACTCAGGGGTCATCAGCGCCTGGAAATAGTCCCGCACCTTGTGGCGCAGGGCGTGTTGTTCCGCAGTGAGGTCAACAAACATATGCTACTCCTTAGGCCGCGCCGAGAATCAGGCCGCTGGTAGGCACGCCGGTACCCGCAGTAACCAGTACGTTTTCTACATTTGGCACTTGGTTTACCGCCGTGCCACGCACCTGGCGCACTGCTTCAGCGATACCGTTCATGCCATGGATATAGGCTTCGCCCAATTGCCCACCGTGGGGGTTGATCGGCAGCTTGCCACCTCGGGCGTGGTGCCCGGCGCGGATGAATTCCTTAGCTTCACCACGTTTGGCAAAACCGAACTCTTCAAGTTGCGGCAGTACGAACGGAGTGAAATGGTCGTAGATCACGGCCGTCTGGAACGCTTCCGGCCCCAGCCCCGATTGACGATATAACTCACGGGCGACCACGCCCATCTCCGGCAGCCCGGTGATGTCGTCGCGGTAGAAGGAGGTCATGCTTTGCTGGCCACCGGCAATGCCCTGGGAACCCGCCTTAATCGTCACGGGTTTCTGGCGCAGGTCGCGCGCGCGCTCGGCCGAGGTGATAACCATCGCCACTGCGCCATCGGATTCCTGGCAGCAATCGAGCAAGTGCAGCGGTTCGCAGATCCAGCGCGAAGCCTGGTGTTCTTCCAGGGTGATCGGCTTGCCGTAAAAAAATGCTTGGGGATTAGTGGAGGCAAAATCACGCGCCGCCACCGCAACCCGGCCGAAGTCCTCGGAGGTCGCACCGTAGGTGTGCATGTAGCGCTTGGCGAACATGCCGACCCAGGCCGCCGGGGTATGGAAGCCGTGGGGCATGTACCAGCCGTAATTGACATTGTCGAAGGTCGGCGTCGAGGCGAAGCCGTAGCTGCCGGTGCCAAAGCGATACCAGGAGCGTTCGTTCATGGCGCGATACACCACCACCACTTTTGCCATCCCGGTCGCCACTGCCATGGCCGCGTGCATCACCGGCCCGCAGGCAGCACCGCCGCCGTGGGGCACTTGCGAGAAAAACTTCACGTCTTTGCAGCCCAGCAAGCGGGCAATTTCGTATTCCGGGACCTTGTCCACCGAATAGGAACTGAAACCCTCGACCTCGGAAGGATCGATACCGGCATCCTTAAGCGCACTCAGCGTGGCTTCCAGGGCCAGGCGCAATTCGGTGCGTCCAGAGTTCTTGGAAAACTCGGTCGCGCCCAGTCCGACTATCGCGGCACGTCCGGAAATCGACGAATTGGTCATCTGTGTGTCTCCCGCTGTCAGGGCAGGACCAGCGCGACCGTACCGGTCACGTGGTTGCCCATGGAATTTTTGCCGCTGAAGGTGATTTCCACCGTGCGGGTATCGGCGTCGTGGCCGGTGACGCTGCCCGTGAACGTCATGCAATCGCCGGGGTAGTTCGGCGCGCCCAGCTTGATTTTCAGCGAGAGGAACTGTGCCAGCGGTCCCGCCCAATCCTCGATGAACCGCTGCACCAGCCCGTTGGTGGTGAGGATGTTCATGAAGATATGCGGCGAGCCCAGCAAGCGGGCAGCCTCCATGTCGTGGTGGCCGGGGAAGTAGTCACGGGTGGCAATTGCTCCACCGTTGATCAGGCTCACCGTGATCGGCACCGCCAGCTGCGGCAATACTTCGCCGGGGCGCACGTCTTCAAAGCGCTTGGTGTTCTTCGAGGTCATATTTCCATCCCAGCTTGTCGTTATTGCTCAGCCAATCGCCGAGACGTTCCAGGCTTGCCGCCGAACCACCCAGGGCAAGGCAGAGGCCGCGGCTCCAATAGAGAAAACGGTGGATCGGGTACGTCAGGTCGACGCCAATCCCGCCATGCACGTGTTGTGCGGTATGGCCGATACGGTGGCCCGCTTCACAGGCCAGCCAAGACGTAGCCAGCATTTCGGAAGGCGACGGCAAACCGGCGTCGATGCGGTAGCACAGTTGCCAGAGCACACTGCGTAAGGCTTCGAGGGCGATATGCGTGTCGGCCATGCTCATCTGCACCGCCTGAAAGCTGCCGATAGGCCGCTCGAACTGCACGCGCTCGTTTACATAGGCCACGGTGCGACGGATCTGCTCCTCGCTGACCCCCAGTTGCAGTGCGGCCAATGCCGCCACGCTGCGCGGTTCCAACCAGGCCAGTGCCTCTGCGGGTAACAGGTGCCCGACCGGGACGATCAAGCCTTCTATGTGCAGATCAGCGACCCCCTCGCCATGGGTCAGAACACCCGGCACGCGCAGAACCTGAGGCGCCGACAAGTCCAGCAGCAACAAACGCGGCTGCCCTTCGGCCTCAACCAGCACCAACGCTGCCCGGGACTGCTCGCCCAGAGCCAGGGCGGCGACCCGGCCAGTGATGTGCCAACCGTCGGCGCACGAACGCGCCTCAAGCTCGATACCACGAGCGCTGCTCAAGGCATCAAGGGACAGGCTCAACATGGCCTCGCCGGACGCCGCCTTGGCGACCCAGGTCGAGCTTTCGTCGAGGCCGAATCGGGCAAGGGTCGCGGCCGCCAACTGATGCCGCCACAACGGCACCTGAGCCAAGCCATGCCCCTGGGCTTGCAACACCAGCATTAGCTCGGTCATGCCCAGGCCGCTGCCGCCCTGCTCTTCAGGAATTGCCAGAGCATGCAGCCCGGTTTCGATGCATAGCGCCCAGAGCGGCGCCATCATTGGCTCGCCACTGGTGTCCCAGTGGCGCATGTATTCTTCGTGGCAATGGTCGGCAAACAGACTGTCGGCCATCTGCGCAATCGCGCGCTGGTCTTCGCTTAATTCGAAATCCATGGTTACTGGCTCCTAGGCGTCTACCGGCCGGAACAAAGGCAGGGTCAACTCATCATCGAAAGTCTGGAACTCGACCTGCAAACGCTGGCCGATCTGCAACTGCTCGCGCTCGATACCAACCAAACCTGCGATCAGACGCACGCCTTCCTCCAACTCGATCAGGCCGATCGGGTTGGGGTAATCGAACGGCGCGACTTCCGGGTAGTGCATCACCACAAACGAATACAGGCTGGCGCGCCCGCTGGCGGCCACGGTGTCCCAGTCAAAACTGTGGCACTGAATGCACACCGGGGCTGGTGGATGGCGCAGGGTTGCGCAGTCCTTGCAGCGCTGGATCAACAGTTGGCCCTGAGCGCAACCTTCCCAGAAGAATCGGGTGTCGTCGCTGATCCCCGGCAGGGGACGCTTGGCCTTGGCCGGTGTCTCGATCGCGGGGGTTTTCGGCGCCTGCTGGACATTGGCCGGGCGGAATTTGAAGACGCGGAACAACAACTCGCCCACTGGCTCGTCGCCACCAGCCTTTTCGACAAAGTGGTTCATCACCAGGGTGACAAAAAAACCGATGCCAAGACCCGTGGTTTTCTCATCGCTGACCGAATCCAGGCGCGTGGTGTAGTAGAGCTTCTCCCCCAGATGCAAAGGCCGGGTGAACGTCAGTTCGGAGTTCACCGCCACCGTGGATTGGTAGCCGTACCCCTCGATGACTTTGAGCACCTCATATGGGTTCTCGTCGGTGGAGCCAGGCG
>NZ_JAMFRV010000492.1 GCF_026224925.1 Pseudomonas sp.
ACTGCGGTTTCCGGCGAGCTGGGCAGTCAGTGGGCTGCTAACTTGAGCAGCCAAAGCACCTTGTAGGCTGCGAACTTCTGGATTGCTGGTAATTTCGCCCGGCGTCGGGTTGTGGATACCTAGCCGCGCCATTGCGTCTACAACATCCTGTTGCGGTGCAATGTAGTCAGCCAGATCGGCAATCGCCACGTCCTGCTTTTTGGCGGGGGCGTTAACGGTGTCATATACGTGCTGCTTGGCGTTTTTGCTTGAATCTAGCGCGCCAGCAATAGGCCCGGTTGGCTGGGCATCAACTATCGGATTTGGTGCGCCGCCCTGACTCGCTGCCTGAATATCGTCCTCAGCACCCTGTGTCGCCGAGGCGCCAGCATTCTGGCCGGGGAGGAATCGCTGCGGAACGATCTTGCGCGCAACTGCGCCAACGCCTGAAATTACTGCCGGGGCAGCGGCACCCACAGCCCCGCCTACCAGTGCGCCAACACCAGCACCAGGCAGACGATCCGTCACGTCGCCTTCCGCAGAGCCGAACCCGTAAGCGGCCCCTTGAGTAGCGCCGATTCCCGCACTTTTAATCGTAGCCCTGCCGAGGGTTGATTTTCCGACGGCAAGTGCGGCCGACTCTGGAAGCGAGGTGCCGAAGGTGGCCACCGCCGGAGCGATTGCCCCAACTACGCCGCCAATGGCGGACGCTATCGGATGCTGCTCCTGTCCGGTCTTCAATTGCTCTCTTTGGTTTGCCACGTTTTCATCGTAACGCTGACGCCAGGTATCAGCAGACGAACCGTTTTCGGGGATGGGTATTACTGGTTGAACGGCGGCATCAAGTCCAGCCAGAATTTCGTCCTGAAGACCAAATGTCAGACCGTCACCAGTGCTGCGGATGGCAGCAGTGCCCACCCCTACATTACCCTTACTGTCACTGAAGACCCCGCCGTTTGCTGGCTGATCCGGCGTGGCGTTTTGGGTCGGAGCAGGCTGATTTATCAGGGGAGCCGATTCCCATGCAGAGCGAGCAGCGGGAGCTGGAGAAGTGCCGGGCGAAGTGCTGGCCGCCGGATCGATCAGAGGTGCGTTTTCCCAAGCGGCCATTATGGTTTCCTCCGATGGTTGCCCTTGGGATCGATAAACTGCGCTCCAGACGGCAGATTGTTGAAGTCGTCGTCATTCTGAATTTGTGGGATTACTGAGGGTTGCGCGGCGGAACCTTGAGTTGCTTGCGGCGGAGGAGTGCTAGCGGTAGCGCCGCGCTGTTGGGTCTGGGCAGACTGAGACGCTTGCGGCGGCGCGCCAAGTATGTCGTCGACATTTAGCGGCCCCACACCCTGATTTTTGCGACGGCTGTTGATCATTCCCAACCGGACTTGAGCAGCCTTGTTGTTCATTACTTGAATCTCTCCTAGACGCTGCTTCACAACCTTCGGGTCGTTAACATTGGAAAGCAATTCGGCCCAAGCCCGCTGAGCATCTCCCTCAGTCTGCGGGCCTTTGTTCAGGCGAAGGCTGTCGTTGCGGATCTTTTCCAGTGATGACATGAACGAGGCGTAGTTCGCGCTTTCTGGAGTACTTATTCCAGCGCTATTTCTCGCGGCGTTTTTCCTGTTCTCAACTGGGCCAAGCACAAGGCTGCCGTTATCGATCTGACCGAGGATGTTGCCCATCTGAGTGTTGATGCTCTGAACATTGCTCACCGCATCAATGTCACCGTCTTCAAGTTTTTGAAGACCTACCGGCAGATTTCCAGCCTTGTTGGCAGTGCGAAGCTTGGCGGCGGCGGAAGCATTTTTTTCGTCGATAGTTGCCACTTTTAGTTGGCGATCAATCCCCTTCGTACCAGTAGGATCTACCAAGGTCTGGAGTTGCTGGTGCTGCTCTGGTGTGGCATTCGGCGCGGTAGCTGCAACGTAAGCATCTTCCAGTCGCTGCCCCTGGCGTAATTGCTGGTTTACGGCTTGGCCAGACTGCTGCTTATCGACCAACCCTTGTGCCACACCGACGTTCTTGTCAGCGTTATCACGCATCGCTGAGTACGCATCATCGGTCTTCTTTTCGGACGCTGTTAGCCGATGGCTGGTGTCATGGACGACGTTTGTATGGTCAGCCTGCCATTTCTCACCTTGGGCCTGCTCAAGCCGGTCCTGGCTTTTGTAGCTATCGCGCAGGTCCTGCGCCTTCTGGAATCTCCCCATGGACAGGGCGGCGTCACCGGCCTCTGCCTGGCTGAATGTGCCAACTCCATCGCCGAGATTTGCAGCCGAGCCAAGAGATGCAAGGCTGGCGCCGGGCTTGGCAGTTGGCGGAGCTGGATTGTTGATGATGTCTCCAAGATTCTGCGCGGCAGCTTGATCGGTGGGAGCATTAGAGAAACTGGCTTCACCGTTAGGGCCGGTCTTCGCGACGATCTGGCCTCCCTTCCGAACGGTGCCGTTGGCATCAGTACTCGCGCCAGTAGGCTGGTATTGATCTGGAGTAACCGGCCCCTGAGCTGGAGTCGCGGGCGCTGCCGGCGTAGTAGCCGCTGGAGTAACCGTCGACGTTGCCGCTGCCGGAGGCTTTTGCCCTGAAGTAAGCAAATCTAGCCCTGTAGGCGAGGCCGGTGCGTTAGGGGGATTCGCGGCCGCTGGAGGCGCAGCGGCAATGATCGGGGCGACAGCCTTGTCAGCAAATTGCGACAACGCAGTTTGCCCGGTGGATTGCGATTTCCATGCTGCGATTTGCTGCTGCTTAATAAGCGGGTCTGTACTAAATACGCCAGATGCCGGTACTGCTGGAGGCGATGCGGCACTGGTCGAGGCTGGCTGTGACGCGCCAGGCTGCGGCGTAGGCGGGACGGGGTAAGCATTCGCCAGGTTAGATGGCCCGGATTGCTGCGCCGCTGAAACAGGATCAAACGTGGTCAGATCGATGTTGCCAAGGTTGTTTGGCTGCGAGGTGGGCGTTGCTGGCTGGATAGCAGTGGCGGGCTGCGGTGCTGGCGACGACGGAAACGCATTCGCCAAGTTGCTGGGGGCAGCAGACTGTGCGGCCGCAACAGGATCAAGCGGCGCTAGATTGATATTTCCGAGGTTGTTCGGTTGCGACTGGGGCGCCTGTTGCGCTGGCGGCGTAACGGGCTGATCTGCCGAAAATCCAGGAAGCGCATCTGTCAGCTTGGCGGGCTGTTGTGCCGCAGACACCGGGTCTAGCGGCGTCAGGTCAATGTTCCCGAGGTTATTCGGCTGGCTCGCTGGCAATTGCTGCTGAGCACGGCCGATTGGGCCGGCAGGCGGAGCCAATTGCTCTAGCGACTGCTGCCCGGGAGGCGGCGCCAAATACTTCGCAGGCGTGTTGGTCGCGTCAAAGCTGGTTTGCTTGCGCGGGCCGAGTGTCGCATAGGTGTCGGCGGTATCGCCGTTGATGTCGCCAATTGCCATTTTATCGATGCTCCGGAGTGCTGGGTTGATTGCTTAGCCACAGTTATAGAGTTTGTGACTAAGATTTTTATGCAACCAAAGAAATACCTTCCGGCTCACATATTTTCCCGCACGTACCGCAACGGTAATTGGGCTTTCTGCCTTGCTGCTGGGGCTTAAATGCCTTATCCCAGTCCAGCCCTCGATACCTGCGCATCTTCACGGTTGTCCATTTCACGCCATGAATCGCGGCCCACTCCTGCGCCGGCCTTGCCTGGCCACCAATTGAAATCAGCATCGATGCCGCGCACACGCTATTCAGTCTGCTGTTGCTGCTCATGACCTTGCCCCATCAGTTATTTGATGTTGCTGGTATATGTGACTGGCTTGAGAGGGGAAGCTTTTGCTTGGGGTTTTAGAAGTGCGGAGGGCAGGTGGTACGAATGTCCGGCAGTTCGTACCGTTCGTACCAATGTCTGGTGTGATTAGGTTGTTGGCCTTGGTTTTGAAGCTCTGGCGCAAGTAGGGGGCGGCGGTGGCGCCAACATGGCGACTTACTCCGTGAGGGCGAGCGTAGCCGAGCAAATCGCGGGCAATAAAAAGCCCGGTGGTTGGCCGGGCTGTGAGCTATGGCTTATAGAGCCAATCGCGGGCTTCTGCATTAGCCCGGAGAATCTTTGCTTTCTTCTCGATTTCTTTCTTTTCATAATCACTGAAATCAATCAGCACATGCTCGGGGAACTCTTCCGGGTCGGCGACGGCAGGCAGTCCGAGGGCCTCGCATTCTGCTGTCGTGATCGAAACTACGCCTGCCGATCGGCAATCAGCCATGGCCGTGAAGTGAGCGTACGATGCCTCGGCCGTGATCAGGTCGCCGTCATATGAAGAGAGCTTTTTATCATCCTTTGGCGTTGGACGAAAAACCTGTGAGGTAATCTTTCCATCTTGCACAAAGCTCGGGTGAACATGACGCAGCAGCTGAGTTTGATCATCCATCATACTTCACCCTTTGCTGCTTTAGAGATAAAACCGAGCAATGTATCAATGCCAGCCTGATCCTTTAGATCAAGTACATCGTAGGTATCGCCACCTGTTTCCAGATTCAGCACATGAAGCTCAGCGCTATCCATACCTGGGGAGATTTCAAGGCTAGCGTCCTGAAGCCCTAGCCTCCATTCAAATTGAAAGCCTCCCTCAGCAGTAGGGTAGATAAATGGTGATGGAAGGGTGTCGGGGTAAGATTCTCGGAAAAAAAGAACCAGCCATTCGAAATCCGCAGGCCGGGGAGCCACACCAAGACCATCGAGCCATCCATCGCGGAGTAGTCGAAGCTCATCAAGGCGTGCCGATGGATCGTTTGGCTCTAGGATTGCTGCGTCCTCTATCATATCTAGAGAGTGTAGCCGCTCGTACCTGTCAAATCGACCGACACCAGATACTGATAGACGAACGCCGTCACGGAAGCCCCGAGTAGCCTCCAGGATAGTATCGAGGTGGATTGCATCCATTTTGGCTGTAATTTTCTTTCCGTCAGCCATCTGGAGCTCAAAGCTCATTTTTGCCTGATCAATCTCCGGGACAAGGCCTCGTACTGTAATTTCATCTGTAAGTACCTGGTTTTGAGAGGCTAGCAGGAGTCTACGCCGCGTGAGCTTAGAGAGCCGGGCAGGGCGGTCAGTGCCCGGGCGAAATTCTAATATCTCACCGTCACGAAGCCCTCGACCAAACCGATCAAAGTACCCGAGAAGCGCGGCCGGAATATGATCTGTGATTGGCTGCCCATGCTCTGCGGCATCGATAGCGTTACCGATCGCAACTATCGCCTGAAAGAAATAATCTTCGTTCGCGGCTGCAAAAAGGTCAGCAGATGGGTCGTTATACTCAATTACGATACTGGGCTTCGCGCTACCCTCAACTACCGCAGCAAGATGAATGGCTAGATGGTCGGTGAATCCCTTAGGAGTTCGTACGCGGCCATGCCGCTCGACAAATTTCCATTTTGCTACCGCCACAACAAACTCTTCCAGAGCGGCTAGATCCTTGAGAATTTCGAGCGGAATTGTATGGTCGTCAAACCGATGACCTACGAGCCTAGGCTCGATAAATGGCTTTTTCACGGAATATCCCTTTCTCAGTTTCCATCGTCGTCGCCGGGAGTTGATTTCTCGCCGGATTACCCTACAAATCCCCGTCCCGCCCTCTATTCAGCCATGATTGCCCGGTACTGCCGCTGGTATTCCTCGTACGGCAGGTTCTTCTGCATGAGCTGTTGCACCTGGGCGTCTTTGTAAGATTGTTCGGTCAGCGGCGCAGCCGGAGCAGACGCGTGCAGAGTCGCAGGCGGCGCCAGCTCTACAGCCGCTGAGTTCACGTTGTCGACGAGGCTGAAGCGCTCGACACGATTGTCTTGGCTAAAAAGGACGGCGAGGTTTTGCTGTTTGATGTTGGTCGCAAATGGCCCGACATGGACGTATGCCCAAATCATGGAAAGCTTACCCTCAACCCCATACGATTGGGCTATGGGGGTGCCGAACATTTGGATCATTTGGTCTTTCGTTGTGGCGCCCGGAACGATCCGACTTAATGTCTGCGCATCCATGCGCTGCCCGCTACTCGCGCAGCCGGCCAATGTAATCACTAGCAACAAAACCATGATAGAGCGCATGAAATATCCTTGGCTGACTCTGGGAAATCCCTGTCGCGCTGGATAGTACTGGCCCATCGTGTAATACGCGAGCATGACCATGAGCGGTCTTCCGAGTCAGACCGTTTGATCTGAATCGGATGATTTGGTCTGTCTGGCCTAGATGCGCTGGGCGTTCGGAGTAATTTGGAGAGGCGACTCCGCAGCATTGCAGAGCCAGAAACCACCTCGCTGCTGCGGCGTAGCTACGTTCGCTTGGTCACTGCCCGTCGTCACGCGCTACGTTCTTTTAGTTCCGCTTTTGTAGCGCGGAAACTGCCGAAATCGCGGTAGTTTTTTCATCAGCGGATCACTTTAAGCGGCGGAGGGCTTCGGGCCGAATGCCTTACCACGTGCTCACCCAATCAGATTTTCTATGATGCGATTTGCGTCCTCCGTGTCGCGCCGATCACTGCTGACCAGATAGCGCAGAACGGCCTTGGCCTCGTCTTTATGTCGCGGCCGGATCTCAGCGAGTAATCCGAACACGAAATGTTCACGGGCGTTGGCTTCCTGTGAGCCCTCGGCGTCTATGGAGCTGTCGCAGAACGCGCACCGCAGTCGGTACAACTTGCGCCAGTAATCAAGTTCGTACAGGCAATCAGCCAATGTACGCGGCATCAGATCGGGGCGCCCCTTGAAGCGGACAGCCATGTCAGCCTCGTCGATTGATCCGTATTGCCCAATCTTGGCTCCGTCCAAGACTTCAGCACAAAACACCTCGGCGTCAGTATCGAACAGAGCGCGATCACCGAAGCGCGCACGGCCTTCGCCACGGGCATGGTGGTCGGCAATGGCGGATCGGGCTAACCCTTCCAGATTGGCAAAGCCTATGGTCTTAAACACCACCGTCCAGTTGCCAGGGTCGGCATCAGACAGCAGGTGGCTATACCGCTTCTCAAGTTCGTCGAGCGGGGTTTTGATGCGCTTGGCCGCAGCTAGGGCGGTCTCGATATGCGCGGCGTTTCCGGTCTTGATGATCGAGCGCAGCCACAGCACGGCGTCCACCTCCTTATCACCCGTGACGACTTCCTGTGGCGGCAACTCAAGGACGCTGGGCAGGGTTTCGCCACTTAGCTTGATCGGCGGCAAGGTGAACAGAGCACGGTGCCGGTCGTTATCCCGGAATGCCCCCGAGCGTGAAACTAGCGTCTTCACTGTTCCCAGCGGCAAGCCTGTCGCCTCGGCTACCTCGCGCAGTGAATGACGGCGGCGGAGCTCCAACACAAGTCGGCGCTGCTCATCTGAAACCCGCTGTTTCGTTTTCAAGGCTGAATCTCGCTGTTTCATATCTGGCGTGGTCATGGCTACACCAAGCTCAGTTTGGGAGGCAGCTTTGGACCGAGCGGCGCACCAGGTGCGAACATATCGGGTAGCTGGTCAGGGCATTCCTTGATGAAGCCTGTCACGGTGGCAAGGCACGCTCTGAACAGTGGCGCGTCGTTCCATTCTTGCCCGCGGCGTTCCGCGCTGTCCTCCAGTACATGGATGAACACAAGGTCTTCCAAGCTGCTGGCGCCTTCCTTTCTGGCCTCCTCGCGGTCCTTGGTGTTGACGTTCAGCAGGTCGCACAGCCGGTCGAAGCCCAAGGCTTCGGCCAACCCTTCACGGTCCAGCAGCAGTGAATCTCCAAACCCAGCCAATACACGGCGCGCACCGCTGCGTTCATCTTCTCGGTGCTCCTGTGCTTGCTGCTCCAGTGCCGTAATTGCCTGCTGCGTGAATGGCAGGAACAGCTTTAGCTTGGTCGCTTCACGCCTTATAGAGCGGCGCTCCGCGTGGATCGAATCGATCTGCTGTGCAACGCGGCGGCAGATTCTCCGGGTGGTGATGATTCGCGTGGACGGGCTTGTGTCGGGCTTGAGGGCGATGTTGCACAGGGAAATGATGAGGCTCGGCGTCATGGGTGCGACTCCATAAAGTGGTGTAGGCAAGGCGCAGAAGTTCGCCCGAATGCCGAAACTGAAACAGCGTGATTTGCTGTTACAGCGACTGTTACAGCCCGTTTTGTTTCGGGGGCGCCCGTTCTGGCATGGGTCATAGATGCGCCTCCATGGGCGTGCCGTCATACAGGGCGCGCAGGTCGGCTCCAGCTTGGCACTGGCGGCTTGTGGGTGCGTAACAGGACCGGCACACCAATATGTGAGCTAGGTATCGGTCACGGGCATTACGCCATTCAGGTGTCGCATGGGCGGCGGTGGTGTAGGTACGCGGCGGCAAGTAGACGGGACGCTCGACGGACACCAGACGTGGACGATCCGTGGTGCGATTCATCGCGGTCGGTTTGTCAGCACCAGCGATGGTCGGTGGCATGTGATCGAGCAGACCGGAAAGGAGGCTCATTGCGTCACCTCGACTGGATTGCCATAGATGCAAAATGTGACTGTGAAAAAAAATCGGGGGAACGGGGGAACAGTGGGAACAACCAATGTTTCCGGGCGGTTGGATGGGGGTTTCTGTTCCCCACCTTTTTTTCGGGGGAACAGTGATAACCAAATACTCGGAAAAGCTGACGCGCTTATATTCAAAAACATGTTTGTGTTCCCCCTGTTCCCCATACATCTAATAAGGGGGAACAGCTACAGGCCCCGGCTTTAAAGGCCGTTCCCCCGTTCCCCCTGTTCCCCACAAAACTAGGTTCCTGTGAAGTCGGGCATTGATGTTTTGGCGTAGTAGAGGTCATACGCTGCCCCCTTCGCCGTCTATGGCCTCGGAGTCGATCACGTAGAGTCGGGGTGAACCACCACCCGGAATGCGGTACTTCTTGGTTTTGCGGCTGTCCCGATCGGTGTCGCGCTTTGCCAAGGCTCCCGCACCTTCCAGCGCTTTGACTACACGGCTCAGACCGTAACCTGACGCAGCCTCAGTCAATGCCGACTTATTGAAGAGGTACAGCCGCTTGGTGCCGACCAGTTCCCAGTAGCCCGCGCGGTTGAATACCTTGGCGTCGACAGTCTGGTCATCCACGTTGGAGAATCGGCTACTGCCGTGCTTGTCGATGAAATCAACAATGCCGGCGAGTATCTGGCGGTCCTCGGCATTGCCGCTGCCTACCCGGTCCAACCACTCGCTATACAGCAACTGACAGTCAGCGAGGGCGCTACCCTGCGTCCAAGGCAACAGGCCGTAGGTGATAGCCATTTCCGCAGCCAAGGCAATGACTGCGAATCGGTCCGCTACCCGTCCGGCCTGGGCGTTGTCCTCGGTGAACTTGGCGCGGACATCGGCGAAGTCTTTCAGCAGGCCGGGGCGATCATTGCTAGCGAGCAGCTTTTCCACAAATGCTGGCCCGATATGCCCGTGGTGCGCGCCGACAGCAACGGTCAGCAGGCGGTGGAAGTCGGCACCCGCCAACCCATGCAACTTGTCGAAGGCCCGTTCAGCGCGGGTGCCAGCATTAACGTCGACCATGCGCAACTCAGCACCAGCGTGAGCAGAGTTTCCGCCAATGGCCGCGTGTTCCGACAATGAGCGTTCGCCGCTGGAAAGGGTAAGTAAGCGCCAGCTCAACTTAGCCCGACCTTCACGCTCGCGAGTCATGGTGCCTTTACCTTGGCCATTGGCGAGGGAGTAGGCCATTTCTTGTACCCGTTTTGGGTCGGCGCGCTTGATTTCATCTAGGGGCAACATGGTGTCGTTGCGGCCGGATGCTTCAATCTCCAGACCGCCTTTCGTCATGTCCCAACTGGCGGCAAAGATGCCAGGGTCTCCCCAGATTGATGAGGCGATCAATTGCGCGAGAGACTTACCGCTCGAGCTGTCGCCCACCAAATGAACACCACCACCGAGGACGCCAACCAGGCTCAGCAGCGGGCCAGCCAGCGCGCAGCCAATCGCCAACGTCAGAACAGGGTTGCCCTCACACTTAGCCGCGACCTCGATCTTCCAGCCCTCAAGATCGCCGCGCAAGCTGAACAGGTTTTGTCCTTTGCCGCTGGCCTGATAACGCACCTTGTCGCTACCGATGGTGCGGCCCGGCAGTACAAAAGCGCCAGACTCATGCCAGCCCGGGCGGCAAGTGGTGGCAAACACTTGGTCGGGGCGCTGGTCGAGTAGGTACTCCATGAACTGGCCGCGCTTCTTGAGCGCGATGATTACGCCCATGCCGAACAACTGGCGCCTGGCGTCTTCACCGCTACCACCGAACACCTCCATGGGAATAATCCATTCCTTGGTACCGCTCTCGGTTGCCAAGCGAAGGAATCGGCCCTCGCTACCGTCTTCGCTGTTGGTGGTGCGTGCCGCTACGGTCACGGGGGTGGCAATCCATTCATCAATGATCGGGCGGTCTGTCTTGTCCTCGTCTGTTTCATCGTCCGCGCCGCTACGTTTGAATCCGTGCCAGTACACACCGGGCCGCAGCCTGCGGGATTTTTCGTTCGTCACCCAGTTCTCATACACGCCCCAGCAAGGGCGATCCGGTACGACCATGGGTGCGTCTGGGCGAAGGCTCACTACTTTGTTTTCAGGCGATGCCATGGGCTTTGCTCCATATGGCCAAATCATTGAAGTCGCTGAGGGTGTCCGGCACGTCGGCGGGCCACTCCGGGAAGGTGACCAGGCAGCCAGCAAGTGCGGCAGCAGCATTGGCGGCAGTGCGTCCAGGATTGCCCTCGGTTGTTCGGTCATCGTCGCCAGCGATGATGATTTCCTGATTCGGGTACCGGGCACGAAGCGCCAGCGCCACCGGCTTGAGGTTCCCCGAATTCATCGCGACGGCGACGGTATATCCACCGTCCTGATGAAGCGTGGCGCCGGTCGCCCAGCCCTCGCAGATGCAAAGCGGACGATCTGGCGTGATGGTTCCGAGCGTGGAATAGCTGGCGCTGACCTTACCGCCAGCAAGGAAGCGCTTACCGCCATCCGGACCGATACGCTGCAGATTGACCAGTTGGCCGTTGGCGTAGAGCGGCACCAGCAATTCATTGTCACGCTGGCGCAGGCCGTGGCCACGCACCTGCTTGGCGACCAAGTACGCATGATCAGGATCGGCGTGGCGGGCATGACTCCACCAGCGGTTGGCCCATTCGGCGGCGTTCTTCTGGCGCTGCTGGCGTTCGATTTCACGCTGGCGTCGCGCCTGCTCGATGCGTTCGCGCACTTGCTCGGCCTCGCGGGCGTCGACTGGCTCACGGCTACACCAGGTCATGGCGCCACCGGTTTTCC
>NZ_JAMFRV010000493.1 GCF_026224925.1 Pseudomonas sp.
CATAGCCGCGACCCTCAGCGGATTCGGTTGGGTAACGATGGGCGCAGCCGCGGTCAATGCAATCATCGCCCCATGGTTTGTGACCAACCGCCCAGCCGCCTTGGCTATGGCCTACAACGGCGCAAGTATCGGCGGCGTCGTATTTTCATCTGCTTGGGTCTACATGATTAGCCGGTTTGGGTTCCCACAGACCGCCATATGGGTGGGAATGCTTTCAACGGCAGTTATTGCAGCGCTTTCTTTCAAAGTGTTCAAGATCCGGCCCGGGCAGATCGGCCAATATCCCGATGGTGCACGTCGCGACCCGACTGAACCGACACATTCACCGGACAACTCAGCGATACCGGTGTGGGGTAATCGACAATTCGTCACGTTGACGTTAGCCATGTCCTGTGGACTGTTCGCCCAGATCGGACTGATCAGCCAGTTGTTCCTGTTGTTGGTCGATCACGTCACGGAAGAAAAAGCCGGCCTGGCAATGGGCCTGGCAACCGCAAGCGCCATCGCGGGAAGGTTTTTGTCCGGCTGGCTGATCCCGACAAGCGCCAACCGCCGCAACGTTGCATGCATGAGCTATGGCTGTCAGTTGTCGGGGTGCCTGATTCTGATGGGAATAAGCGCAATCCCCTCGCTGCTATGGGTAGGCATGGTACTTTTCGGCATTGGTATCGGCAACGCAACGTCCCTGCCGCCGCTAATTGCTCAGTCAGAGTTTCCACGCCAGCAAATTCAGCGCGTCGTTACGCTGATCGTTGCAACTGCACAGGGCTGCTACGCGTTTGCTCCGGTATTTTTTGGAGGCGTTAAATCGCTGTTTGTCGGGGCGTATGGTGAGTTATTGATACTGGCTTTGGCTGGCGTCATTCAGGGCCTTGCGATGCTCGCACTTTTTATTGGTCGCAAAGCGGCGCCCATAAACCCTTCGATCCATTCCCTAAATAGGCGTATCCCTGGCTGCAGAGTAAACTGCACTCCAGGCTTGTCGGAGCAATTAATTTTAAATCAGGAATCAACGTGCCCAAATCTATTGAGGATAATGCAACCCTCGAGTCCTTCTCTCTCGAAAGCCCCTCCCCTCTGTATGCACGGATCAAGCAAATCATCATGCAGAAGATTCGCTCCGGTGCCTGGCTGCCCAACTCCAAACTCCCCTCTGAAAGTGAGCTGCTGAGTTTGCTGGGTGTGAGTCGCATGACCATCAACCGCGCCCTGCGAGAGCTGACCATCGAGGGCTCGTTGGTGCGCATGCAGGGAGTGGGTACCTTTGTGGCCGAGCCCAAGGGGCATGCCGCACTCTTCGAGATCCACAATATCGCGGAAGAAATTGCTTCCCGGGGTCATGAGCATCGCTGCGAAGTGATCGTACTCGAGGAAATGCCCGAACGTGCCCGTGCTTCAATGCCCTTCCCGCTCGACGGGGTCAAGCGCGTGTTTCACTCGGTGGTGGTGCACCACGAGAATAATGTACCGGTGCAGATCGAAGAACGCTTCGTCAATGCCGAAGTCGCACCCGCTTATCTGCAGCAGGACTTTACCAAGGTCACGCCTTACGCCTATCTGATCCAGTTGGCACCATTGACCGAAGGCGAACATGTGGTCGAGTCCATCCATGCCAAATCCGCGGAGTGCAAACTGTTGCACATCAAGCGCTATGAGCCGTGCCTGTTGATTCGCCGTCGTACCTGGGCGGCAAAGGGTCAGGTCGGTTGCGCGCGCCTGGTTTATCCCGGCTCGCGATATCGCCTGGAAGGTAAATTCGGCAACTGAATCACGGGTCGAGCGGCCCCCGCCTGCCGCTCGATATGCCACCCCTGCAGACGCTTTTACTGCCACTGCCCCTGAGCGGCAGAAAGGTGACACCTGCGCGTAATACGCGCACCAAAGTGTTACGTAAAGGCCGCCAGTTCAAAGAAAATTTACAAAATTGCAACAGAATTCTCAAGCGACTTCTCGCCATAAATTTTTAACTAAAATTTCAAACTATTGAAATTAAATAGCTTTTTAAGTTTTTCAATTTCTCTACGCTTCAATAAAAACTGTTTTGGCCCTTAACTTGCACCTACTTGTACATACAGGCTGGTATAAGCATTGACTGTGTCTGCCAACCCGATAACCACTGAATGAGGAGATGACCATGACCAGCAGCCCGTTTACCCAGCAGCTAAAGGGCGTTCGCGTTCTGGACCTAAGCCGCGTATTGGCCGGTCCGCATTGCACCGCCATGCTCGCGGACCTTGGCGCCGACGTCATCAAATTCGAAGTTCCCGGGCACGGTGATGACAGCCGCCACCTGGGCCCATTCAAGGACGGCGAAAGCGTCTATTTTGGCCTGATCAATCGCGGCAAGCGCAGTGTCGAGATGGACTTCAAGTCCACCTCTGAACGCGCGCGCTTATATGAACTGGTGCGTGACGCCGACGTCGTCGTGGAGAACTTCCGCCCTGGTGTAACTCGTCGTCTGGGTATCGACTTCGACACCCTCAAGCAATACAACCCCAAGCTGATCTATGCGAGCATTTCTGGCTTCGGCCAGCACGGTCCGCTGTCGCGCAACCCAGCCTATGACATCGTCGCCCAGGCGATGTCCGGGCTGATGAGTGTCACCGGCTTTACCGAGACAGGACCGACGCGCAGCGGTGAGGCTATCGGCGATCTATGTGCCGGCGTATATGCCGCCTGGGCGATCAGCTCGGCGTTGTTCGCCCGCGAACGGCATGCACCGGGGGCGCAATACATCGACGTCGCCATGTTCGATGTGTTGTTCAGTCTGCAAATGACCGGCCTTTCCAATCTGTTTGCCAATGGCGTTGCACCGGGTCTGGTCGGCAACCGCCATCCGATATCGACACCCTTCGACACCTACCGCGCCGCCGATGGACAGGTGGTCATCGCGGTAGCGAGCAACAAGCTATTCCTGCGCTTTTGCGAATGCTTGGGTAGGCCTGAACTTGGCAACGACCCGCGCTTTGCCGATGACCCACAACGTACGTTGAACGAGCCCGCGCTGCGCGCTGAAATCGAGACCTGGACGCGCCAACTGAGCGTCGACCAGGTTTGCGACATCCTGCTCGATGCAGGCGTGCCGTCCTCACCCGTGTGGAACCTTGCCCAAGCCGCCGAAAGCGAACAAGCCCAAGCCCGTCAGTTGCTGATTCGACCCGAGGGCTCTGTTCAACCGCTGGTGCCGCAACCGGTTTTCTTCAACGGTCATAAACCCCATACCGTCACTCTCGCCCCGCGCCTTGGCGCAGACAACGAGGCATTCGGACTGCACAAACAGGAGTCTTCCCATGAACTTTGAACTGGATCAGGTCGAACTGGCCGTCGTCGAAACCGTCGAAAAACTGGCTCGCGAGGTTATCCAGCCACGCGCCCAACATTACGATGAAACCGAAAGCTTCTGTGCCGAGAGCCTGCAGGCTTTGGCCGAGTTGGGTGGCATGGGTATCAATCTCCCCGAGGAATACGGAGGACTGGGCATTGGCAGCCTGGCCATGAGCCGCGTGGTTGAAGCCGTCGCCGGCGCTTGTGCATCGACTGCATCGGCCTTGACTGCACATTTTCTGGCGACCGATTCGATCCTGATCGGCGGCACCGAAGCGCAGAAACAGGAATGGCTGCCTCGCGCCGCCACTGGCAAATTGCTCGGAGCCTTCGCCCTGACCGAGCCGGCAGCCGGCTCCAATCCGGCCGACATGCGTTGCCGGGCGCAACAAGAAGATGGCGGTTGGCGGGTGCGCGGCAACAAGCATTACATCACCAACGCCCGCGAAGCAGGTTTCATCGTGCTCTATGCCAAGACGGACGCAGAGGCCGGGCACAAAGGTATCAGCGCCTTTATGATCCCTCAGGGAACCGCTGGCATTAGCTTCTCCAGCCCGGAAAAAACCATGGGGCTTCGCGGCAGTAAGATCTATGAACTGGCCCTGGACTGCTGGCTACCCGACTCGGCATTGCTCGGCAGTGAAGGCGCCGGCTTCAACACTGCGATGGCAGTGCTTGATCGCGGCCGAGTAGAAGTCGCAGCCATGTCATTGGGCATCGCTGATGCGGCTTTGCAAGCGAGCTTAAATTGGGTCCGCGAACGGCAGATAGGGCCCAAGCCGCTTGCCGCCTATCAGGGAACACAATGGCGCCTCGCCGATATGTATGCGCAGTTGGAAAGCGCCCGCATGCTCACCTGGAAAGCCGCCGCCCGCCGTGACAGCGGTGAACGCTTCAGCCTGGACTCGGCCACCGCGAAACTGGTCGCATCCGAATGTGCCGGCTTCGTAACCGATGCCGCGCTACAGCTCCATGGCGGCTATGGCTACATTCGCGATCTGCCGTTAGAGCGCTATGTGCGCGACGCGCGGATCCTGCGAATTTTTGAAGGGACCTCGGAAGTGCAGAAAATCATCATTTCGCGAAGCCTGCTAGACGCCCAGCGCTAACCGAGCGAAAGCCCGAGAATTCGCCGATGAGTACGAGGACAAAGGCAAGCTCAATGGTGAGATTGGCCTGATCACCAATGCTGCCCTTGGAATGCTGTACGGCTCAGATGAATAGATCCAGAACTCGCTCTCAGCTTCTTTGTTGCAGCATCTGATCCAGGGCATGGTTGAGGTTGGCATCTACCTTTAAAAGCAGGTCGAGCAATAGCGTCTGTTCTTGAAGGGTCAAACCACTCAGCGCCTGGTTGCACGTCTGATCCATCACGCGCTTGGCTTTAGGCAACTGACTAGACGCTTGCGCCGAGAGCGAGATAAGGCGGCTGCGTCCATCAGCCGGATCGGGTACGCGTTGCACCAGTTCGTCACGCTCCATGCGGCTTAACAGTTGAGCCATGCTGGGTTGCTCCACGCGCGCAACACGTGCCAGCTCGCCCTGCGACATAACACCGGCTTTCTTTAGTGTCACCAACACCGGTAATTGGCTGATTGAGAAACCCAACTCGCGCAGCGGAGCATCGACTAACCGAGCGAATGTTCTGGACACCTGGCCGATCAGTCTCATGGGCTGATTGGAGTCGGGTCTGAGCGCGCTTGACATAGATAGGCACCTATATTATTTGTATAGGCACCTATATTAATGATTTTTTCCCATGAATACCAATCAGCGTATCGCTATCATTGGTTGCGGCCCCGGCGGTTTAACTCTGGCCCGCATCCTTCATCTTCATGGTATTGCGAGTACTGTTTTCGAGCGCGAGGCGCATTCGCTCGTACGGCCCCAAGGCGGTAGTTTGGACCTGCACGAAGGCTCCGGTTTATTGGCGCTTGAGCACGCCAAGTTGAGAGAGGCCTTCCACACTGTCGCTCGCTACGACGATCAAGGAGCACGACTGCTCGATAAACACGGGCGAGTTCTTTTCGATCATCAGGACAACGGCGAAGGCGACAGGCCCGAAGTGGACCGCACGGCGCTGCGCGCTCTGTTGATAGACTCTTTACCGCCCGAGTCTGTTCGATGGAACTGTGTACTGCGCGACCTCGTTGATGCTGGAGACGGTCGCTGGAACCTTGTTTTCGACCATGGTAACGAGGGCCCCTTTGATTTAGTGGTCGGTGCAGATGGCACCTGGTCGCGTGTCAGACCCTTGTTGTCAGCTTACGAGCCGCACTACAGTGGGTTGTGCTTTGTCGAGTTTGGTATCGACGATATCGACCACTCCCATCCCGCGCTGGGCAAGCTGGTGGGCCACGGCAAAATAGACGTGGAAGGCGATGGCAAAGCAATCATCGCCCAGCGTAATGGTGATTCACATGTTCGTGGCTACGCGATCTTTCGCGTGCCGCTGGGCTGGGTGGAGCAGCGCTTTGATTTCACCTCTGCGCTAGCCACGCGCGACGGATTGGTGCGGGAGTACACAGGGTTTGCCGACGAGATCCTGGATCTGTTTCGGGCCAGCAATGATCATTTCGCCATTCGCCCGATCTTCGCCTTACCCGTGGGCCACTGCTGGGTGAACCGCCAAGGCTTGACCCTTATCGGCGATGCGGCACACGTGATGTCTCCCTTTGGTGGCGATGGCGTGAACAACGCTATGTTAGATGCCGCCGAACTCGCACGCTTACTGGTCGATCACGGTACATCGACCTACGCGGTAGCCGAGTACGAACGACTGATGTTCGCTCGCGTTCTCACATCGGCCAAAGGTGCGGCTGACGCAGCGGCAACATTTCTGTCGCATGACGGACAGGCACTGACGGTAGCAATGTACCGCAGCCACCATACTGCTTCTGCGTAAATTTCAAGAGGTAGTTTGGCAAGTGTACTCAAAGGAAACTCTGAATGTTCGAGCTGCTGGCAACGGCGTGTCTCGAAGATTTAAGTTCTCCTCATCATCTTTAGATAAGAAGTTGCAGCTGGCTCGGCTCAATTGAGTAAGCATTTCCCAGTCTCTCCAGGCTAATCCTGATATTCCGTCCGCCACGGTGCAACGCCGGACGGACTCTATTGGCCAGCTTCTGGCAAACTCTCCCCATAACATGTCTCTGGCCTCTGGCCGATGTCGGGAATAATAATGAAACTGCATCAACTTCGAGCCCTCGTCTCCATCCATGAAACCGGCAGTCTGCAGGATGCTTCAACCGTCCTGCACTTGACCCAGTCGGCGCTGAGCCGGGCCATTAAAGAACTTGAGAGTGAACTGGGCATCACCTTGCTGGTGCGCTCGAACAAGGGAATGACCCTCACCGAATATGGCCAGCGCATGCTGGGCCACGCTCGCCAGGCCTTGGAAAGCGTGCGCCGCGCGCGCCAGGAAATCGAAGACATGAAAGGCCTGGTGGTCAGCGAGATCACCATCGGCGTGACCCCGGTCACAGCCATCCTACAACCGTTCAAGCAGGTCCTGCTGGAGTTCCAGCAGACCTATCCACAAGCCTCACTGCGCGTCCTGGAACTGCGTCCGGCGCAACTGCTGCAACACCTGCGCG
>NZ_JAMFRV010000494.1 GCF_026224925.1 Pseudomonas sp.
GATGGCATCGCCGATCTGGCCGATCGCTACAGCTTCGGTGAGCTGCGCACCTCCCATGAGCAGAATATTATTCTGGCTGATGTCGAGCAGAGCCAACTGTTTACGATGTGGGGTGAGTTGCGCGAGCAAGGATTCGCCACGCCGAACATTGGCTTGCTGACCGACATCATTTGCTGCCCAGGCGGCGACTTCTGCTCGCTGGCCAACGCCAAATCAATCCCGATTGCCGAGTCCATTCAGCGTCGCTTCGACGATCTGGATTACCTGTTCGACATCGGCGAGTTGGACCTGAACATTTCTGGCTGCATGAACGCCTGTGGTCACCACCATGTGGGCCATATCGGCATTCTCGGCGTCGACAAGAAAGGCGCGGAGTTCTACCAGGTATCTCTCGGTGGCAGCAGCAACCGTGACGCCAGCCTGGGCAAGATTCTCGGCCCGTCGTTCGCCCAGGAAGTCATGCCTGATGTGATTGAAAAGCTGATCGATGTGTACGTTGAAAAACGTACCGAAGATGAGCGCTTCATCGACACCTTCCAGCGTATCGGCATTGACCCTTTCAAGGAGCGCGTCTATGCAGCGAATAATTAAGAACAACGAAGTCATCGATGAGACTTGGCACCTGTTGCCCAAAGACGTGACGCTTGACGAGTTGTCCAACTGTGACGACCTGATCGTGCCGTTGGCGTTGTGGCTGGACCACGGTCACGCCCTTAAGGCACGCGACGGCGGTCTAGGTGTGTGGCTGGACAGTGACGAAGAAGCCGAGCACATCGGTGACGACGTTAGCCAGTTCCAGGTCATCGCCCTGAACTTCCCAGCGTTCACCGACGGCCGGAGCTTCTCCAACGCCCGTTTGCTGCGTGATCGTTTTGGCTACAAAGGTGAGCTGCGGGCCATTGGTGACGTGTTGCGTGACCAATTGTTCTACATGCACCGCTGTGGTTTTGACGCGTTTGCCATCCGCCCGGATAAAGACCCGTACGAAGCCCTTGAAGGTTTGAAGGACTTCTCCGTGACCTACCAGGCCGCTACCGACGAGCCGCTGCCGCTGTTCCGACGCCGCTGATCGTAGTTGCAAAAAAAGCCCGGGATTCGCGAGAATCCCGGGCTTTTTTCGTGGGGTTTGCTGGGTAACCCCAGATCCCCTGTGGGAGGGAACTTGTTCACGAAGGCAACACTACGGTTTTTTCAGAGTAACCGCGGCGTCTGCTTCCCGAACAAAGCTACGCTCCCCGGTTGGTCCTACAGAATGAGAAGCAGACTGTGATTAGCCCTTACCAAAAACGCTGTTGCGTCAGCCGGCTCCACCAGGTTGTCAGCACACGGTCAACCGACGCGCTGGCGGCTAGCCCTACTCGCTCCTGAAGACTTTTACGCTCGGAGTAATGCAGGTGGAACACTTCAGCGACCTTGGCCCGCTCTGACAAATATTCATCACTGGTCTTCAGCTCATCAACCAACTGCTTGTCCAGCGCAGCCATGCCGAGCCAGACTTCGCCGGTGGCGACATCATCAATGGCCAGCTGGGGACGGTAGCGAGCGACAAAGTTCTTGAACAGCTCGTGGGTGATGTCCAGTTCTTCCTGAAACTTCTCACGGCCCTTCTCGGTGTTTTCGCCAAATACCGTCAGCGTGCGTTTGTATTCGCCTGCGGTGAGTACTTCGAAATCAATGTCATGCTTCTTCAGCAGACGATTGACGTTAGGCAACTGCGCCACCACCCCGATAGAGCCGAGGATAGCGAACGGGGCGCTGATGATCTTGTCGCCAATGCACGCCATCATATAGCCACCGCTGGCCGCGACCTTATCAATGCATATCGTCAACGGAATGCCCGCCTGACGGATACGAGCCAATTGCGAAGACGCCAGACCGTAACTGTGGACCATGCCTCCGCCGCTTTCCAGCCGCAGCACCACTTCGTCTTTTGCCGTCGCAAGGGTCAGCAGCGCGGTGATTTCATGGCGCATGCTTTCGGTAGCGGAGGCCTTGATGTCACCGTCGAAGTCCA
>NZ_JAMFRV010000495.1 GCF_026224925.1 Pseudomonas sp.
CCATCAAACGGGTGACCAGGCCAATGCTCAACTTCAAATCGTTCCGGTCTGCCGGCGCGGTGCTCGCCGGCATCGAGCTCATGCACATGATCCGAAAGGGGCAGTTCACTGCCGACAGCGCCAATTCGATGTCGTTCGCCGACCAATTTTACGCGCTGGCGGGACACGTTCGTCCAGTTTGAGGGGTACTGTTCCTTTCCAAAATAATTTCGTTATTGATCAACAACGCGACAAAGCCTTCCAAAGTAACGTCAATTTTACGTCACCTGTGGAAGACGAAATTTCAGGGAAAGCTCAGACTGATCTGGGCTAATTTTACATTTTGGGGGGATGGGCACAAATGGCCATAAACGGGCTGAGTAACGGAACCCGGGAATCGGATGGTTAGAGCACAGTCGACCGAATACATAGATAGGCTATAATGCCTCTAGGAAATGATCATTGCGACTTCTATGTGCGGAGATTATGGCACCCATCTCTTGCAGAGCGACACCCCGTGATCAACCGTTCTAGCCCTCATGATTGAAAACATATTGACCCTTGAAGTGGGGACTGAGTTTGACATTATTGCCGCTCGCCAGCGAGCGCGCCAAATAGCTGAAGCCTGCGGATTTAGCGGTTTGGATCAGGCGCGCATCAGTACCGTAGTATCAGAGCTTGCCCGCAACATTTATAACTATGCCGGCACTGGCTCCGTTTCGTTTGCCCTCAGTGGCTCAGTTGTGCCTCAGCAATTATTAATCACGGTGGCGGACGAGGGCGCGGGGATTGCCGACGTTGAACAGGTACTCTCTGGGAATTACCGCTCGGTCTCAGGGATGGGTCTCGGTATTTTGTCGGCAAGGCGTCTAATGGAACATTTTGAGATCGCCACCAGCGCGGCGGGCACCCGAATTACTGTCGGTAAGCGATTCCAGCTTCAGACGACAATCATGACCGCCGGGACTTTACGCTCTGTCGTCGGGCAATTTAAAGCGCTGCCTAATCATGCAGCCTTATCCGAAGCACAACACCAGAACCGTGAATTGACTGAAACTCTAAGCGCTCTGCAGGCTCGGCAAGAAGAATTGCTGCTGATGACCAGCCGTCTTGAAGAGAGAAATCGCAACATCGAGGCGCTTAACGATCTACTCGACGATAAAGCGGTCGCTTTGCAGCAAGCCGATCGCAGCAAGGACGAGTTCTTGGCCACGCTCAGCCATGAACTGCGCGGCCCACTGTCGGCCGCCGGCACGGCGGCCACGGTACTCCAGTTGCAAAGCGTGACCCCGGAGCGCGCCAATCAGATGGGTAGCTTGATCAGTCGACAGATCGCCCACATGAGCAGGTTGGTAGAAGACCTGCTAGACGTCTCGCGGGTCAGCCGCGGTTTGGTGCAACTTGAGAAAGTATCGGTGAATTTGGTTGATGTCGTGGCAGCGGCCGTCGAACAAGTGCAAGCGGGGGCGAGTTTAAAGGAGCATCGCATTGAGCAACAAATCGAACGCGCCAATTTGGCAGTGCTGGGCGATCGGACACGGCTAATTCAAGTGGCGAGCAACCTCCTCAGCAACGCCGTACGCTATACCAGTCGCGGCGGCCTGATCCGTATTACTTTAGAAAAGCGCGGGTCGATGACGGTGTTGCGAGTGTCGGACAACGGCCAAGGCATTAAACCGGAGCTTATACCGCGCCTTTTCGATCTTTACGTCCAGGCTGAACTTTCGTCGGACCGTATTGGCGGTGGCCTGGGATTAGGCTTGGCTCTGGTGAAAAACTTGGTCGAAGCGCACAGAGGAAGCGTTGTGGCTTACAGTGCGGGGGAGGGGCAAGGTAGTACGTTCACCGTGCAATTACCCTTGCAAGTCGAGAGTTGTGAGTATTCTTGTTGATTTACTGAGATGGCCCCGACACCACCGAATCGGATCAAACTAGCGTTTCGTCCAAATTACGTGTAGAGGTCTGCCATGGATATCGATATTCTCGAGATTGATCAGGCCAAGCGGGTGTTCCAGGTGCACGGCGCCGATCGTCGCGGCCAAGCATTACACAGTTCGAAGGTTCTGCGTGCAGAATTGCTCAGTTCGACTCGGGCAGCGCCGAGTAGCGCAGCCTCGTGCTGGTGTTGAGCTTGTCGAGGTTGGTCTGGCCCATGGCCCAGCCGGTGTAGCGGGGCTCGCTGATTTCCGCGTAGTGCAGCAGCGTGACGTCTGCATAGCGAGCGTCGCCGAGGATGCGGGCGTAGAGCAAGTTAACCTGCTTGCGGCCGCCTTCGATCAGCTGCAGGTATAGCCGCTCGCTGTGGCACAGCACTGCATGCGCAGGATCACTTCGTCCAGCAGTTCATCGAGTTCGTCGCTTTCGATGTAGTCGGCGATGTTGTCGTTGGCGTGGAAGCGCCCGCCGCTCTCCTCGTGGCGGGCGCGTATGCGCGCGGAGACCGGTGTGATGACAGCGCGGAGTGGAGCAACTTGTCATTCATCATGGGTATCATAATCGTCGGAGGTGGGAGGCATCGTTTATACGAGCAGGGCGGAGTTGCGCTGCCAGACGCTGAAGCACAGGAGGCCGGCAAAGCTGACCCACGCGAGGTAGGGCCAGAGCAGCACGGCGGCGAGGCGTTCGCGGCGGCCGAACAGCACGATGGTGGCCACGATCATCAGCCACAGCACGACGATGCAAATAAAGGCAGGCACGCCGAGATGCCAGGCGAAGAACAGCCAGCTCCACAGCGCGTTAACGGTCAGCTGCGCTAGGTGTACAGCAGCAG
>NZ_JAMFRV010000496.1 GCF_026224925.1 Pseudomonas sp.
ACTACCTGTATGAAAGGATTATCTCAGTTGACCCGGCGCTCAACTGGCTGAATCTTTTTATCTTGGCCACAGTCGCCTTGATTCCGTTCCCAACAGGGGTGTTATCAGGCGCGTATACAAATGGCAATCTCGCGGATCAGAAATCGGCGGTCGTTCTCTACGCACTAATTGCAACACTAATGTCCGCCGCGTGGCTGCCGATGTTCGCCTACCTTTATCGCAATCCGCAACTACTCAAAGCGAACACTCCACCGAACATGTTTGCAATCCAAATGAGACGACCCCTTGTTGGTGTGCTCCTCTACGCGCTCGCCGGCGTCCTCGGATGGACCATTCATCCTGACGTCGCCGTGGCCATATTTGTATTCATGGTTATCTATTATGCATGGACTAGCCAAGGAATCTCAAACAAAGCGCACCACAGAAACTGAAGTTCACCCTATAGATAGAGCAGGGATTGCGCCGAAATATACGCCCCGCCAAACTCTACAAGCTCAAAACGCTAAACGACGATTAAAAAAGGCCGTATTCAAAGAATACGGCCTTTTTTATACATCGCGCCTAACTACGTTCAGTTGCCGGGAGGACTAGTTATTGCACCCGTCTCGCCTGCGTTGCGCGAGCCTCGTCGCAGGTAACCTGAGTAATTAAGCTTTTTTCAGCAGACCCAGCTGTTGCAACGCCGTCACACCGTCATCCAACCCCAGCTCTTCAACAATTTTGCCATTTTGGAGACGTAGAACGGTGGTGCCAGTGAAGCGCATTTTCTTACCTGTTGCCGCTGGCAGTGAGCCCGCCAGGAAATCGCTGAACGCCGGGCCAGTGTGCGTACCACCACCTACCCATTGACCAACAACATAATCGCCTTCGGCAATCAGATCAGCTGCGCCTGCGAAAGACAGGTCCGGGAACGCGGCACGGAAATCAGCCATGAATGCTTTAATATCTTCACGGCCTTTACGCGGATCATGAAGCGAATAATGCAAAACCATGTCCGGCGCAGCCAGATCGTCCACGACTGCTGGGTTGTAAGTATCACCCCAGAATTCTGTGAACCAGCGAACCACGGTTGCTTTGTTATCGTCTAACTGAGACATATTTCATACCCTCGGCAGTTATAGTTGCTGTTTGAGAAAAATGCTTTCCCGGACAAAACATAATCAACCGCGGTTAGAGTCGAACTACGTTTCTTGCTTTGATGCCAAAATTCTCCTGCTGATATCACCTCAAATACACAACACTCATATCAACTATCGCAAACACGTTATCAATCGCAAGAAACAGAGTGCATTAAACTTGATTTCCATTCATTAGCTTAATAGGCGATCGCCGAACAACAAGGCGGTTGATACACTGTTCGAATTCGGCCTGACCAGTTATTTGC
Source organism: Pseudomonas sp. (assembly GCF_026224925.1). Classification (GTDB taxonomy): domain Bacteria; phylum Pseudomonadota; class Gammaproteobacteria; order Pseudomonadales; family Pseudomonadaceae; genus Aquipseudomonas. Next base: position 1,385 of record NZ_JAMFRV010000496.1, read on the forward strand.
ACTGGTCATAACCACGTTTTTCCATCTAAGGAGTCTCCGAACACGTCCTTTAATGTGCTGAAATACAACCTCATCACCTGGCCCGAGCCCTTTATGAGCCAGATAAGCTTTTTCGACTGCGTGAATGCGAATGACCACCGCACCACTGCCAATAACGTCGAAGAGTTCCTGGCTCATCGAGAGCACGTCTTCCCGCTTGGCCAGATATCTGGTCAGTACCGGCCAAGTGGCGTACAACGAGCCTTTCTCCGCCAGCATCATGATGTTGAATGACTCGATAGGGCCTGATGAAACGCCGAAGCTCACGAAACATCCCATGGGCTTCAGGCAGTCAAGCGAAGCAGGGAATGTGGCCTTCCCAACGCCGTCATATACAACATCACAACCTTCGCCTTGGGTGATTTCGCGCACGCGCTTGGCGAAGTTTTCTTCGCCATAATTAATGACATGGTCGCAGCCGTTCTGAGCAGCGACTTCGGCTTTTTCAGGCGATCCGACCGTACCAATGACCGTGGCCCCCAAGTGCTTCGCCCATTGCGACAAAATGAGCCCCACACCCCCAGCGGCCGCATGGATTAGAACCGAGTGGCCCGGCTCGACTCGAAAGGTGCGACGCAGAAGATACTGCGCAGTCAGCCCCTTTAGCATTGAGGCAGCGGCCGTTTCGAAATCGACTGACTCTGGGAGATGCACAAGGAAATGTTCGAGTACAGGTCACCCACGACAGAGAGATTGATCCTGTTTTTGAAGGTAACCTTCTCAACAGTCACCTTATCGCTGCGCAGAAAGGTTTTATCCCATTTTTCTTCTTCAGCCGCATAGCTGCCACCGGTGGCTACGCTTGCGCCCAATGCCATCGCTGCAATGATATGTTTCTTGATGCGTCCCTCTAATATCGATTCTAGAGATAACCAAATAGCCAGGCCTCGGTATCCAAAGACCCGTAAAACTCATTTACCCACCTTATTCTAAGGGTGAGCATTCCGAAGCGCGGCCCAAGCAAATGCTGCGGAACCAGCTAGAGCAGCAACACCGAATGCAAATGGACTCCACCAGCTCAGGGCGTCGAACATAAATCCGCCCAAACCTGCCCCTAAGGTGATTGCCATCTGGATCGTCGCTACCATCAAGCCGCCGCCTGCCTCAGCATCTTCTGGCAGTGTTTTGCTCAACCAAAGACCCCATGCTACCGGCGCCGGTGTAGCGACCAGCCCCCAAGCGGCAAGCAGGAATCCGACTGCCAAGGTCGAACTGCCCATGGCGATCAAAACCGCTGCAACCAGTGCCATCGATAACGGAATCCCGATCAGGTACGCATACATGCGGTGTTGCAGGAGCGACCCAATCAAGTAGGTGCCGATGACCCCGAAAACTCCCAGCAGCAGCAACATGAGAGACAGGGTGGTCACGCTCACCTGCGTAACCGTTTCAAGAAACGGGCGCAGGTAGGTGAAGACAGCAAACTGACCCATGAACAACAGCATGATTGCGAGCATTCCGATTGCGACCTGGGAGTTGCCCAGCAGGCGGAACGGGTTGTTGGATCGGACACTAGGCTCGCTACGCATCGCTGGGATACTTGCCCACTGCCAAGCAAACGCCAGGACTGCCAGTGGAACTACCAGGAAAAAGGAACCCCTCCATCCAATGTATTGCCCCAGGAAACTGCCCAACGGAGCAGCAACAGTAGCGGCTAGTGCGTTGCCGCCGTTGATGAGCGCTAATCCCTTTGCTACGGAATTTTTAGGGACGAGCTTCATGACTGTTGCTGTGGACATCGACCAGAAGCCACCGATAGCCACCCCCAACAACGCCCGCCCGGTCATAAACATCAATCCGTTGTGCGCAAAGGTGACGATTAAACCCGAGACTGTCAGAAGCAGACTGAAGCCGAGCAGGACCTTTTTCCGGTCAAATCGTCCTGTCAGCGGTGTGTTCAGCAAACTGGTGAGTACGGCGAAAAACCCCGAGATCGAAATAGCTTGGCCAGCTTGGCCCTGGCTGATACCCAGATCCTGAGCAATTGGCGTAAGGAGGCTCACCGGCATGAACTCTGAGGCGATCAGAACAACAACGCACAGCGCCATTGAAAAAACCGCGCCCCAGGCGGGTGGATGTGAAACGGCTGTTGCGCGCCCAAGCGTGGCATCAAATGTGGTCATATATCTTTTACCTGATGGAGTTGCCTCCACTTCAGCTTGGGTGTGGACCGTGCGGCGTCAGTAGGAGACAGGTGAATTCCGAATTTGAATGACAGCTTAAGGTGAAACCATTACCGTTATTAGCCACCATAATTTTGATGTAGTGATGAGAATAAATCAGTAATGAGCGCGCCCAAGGTCAACGATCTGCAAGCCTTTCTCGCTGTTGCCCGTGATCAAAGTTTCACGAAGGCTGCTGCAAAGCTGGGCGTCACACCCTCAGCCCTGAGTCACACGATCAGAGGGCTGGAGGCACGTTTGGGTGTGCGCCTGCTTGCGCGAACTACGAGAAACGTGGCACCGACCGAAGCTGGCGAAAAGTTGATGCTCTCGATCGGGCCGCTGTTCGACCAGATCACTGCCGAAGTCGAAATGCTCGGTGAACTGCGAGATAAGCCAGCGGGAAGAATCCGAGTGACTTGCTCGGACGATGCAGCTGAAAGCATCATCAGACCAATGCTTACAGCCTTTCTTGAGCAGTACCCCGACGTCACTGTGGAAATCAGCATCGACTACGGTTTCACCAATATCGTGACCGACCGTTTCGATGCAGGCATACGCTTGGGCGAATCGATCAGCAAAGACATGATCGCTGTTCGAGTCAGTCCGGACTGGCGCTTGGTTGTGGTGGGAGCACCGGCATACTTCGCTCGCCACGCAGCCCCAGTCATTCCGCAGGATTTAACCCAGCATAATTGCATTAACATCCGTCATACGATGGATGGCGGATGCTATGCGTGGGAATTCGAGAATGGTGACCGTAAGCTCAATATTCGTGTGACCGGCCAACTGACCGCCAACAGCACGATTCATGTCGTCAACGGTGCCCTCGACGGTATAGGGCTGGCGTATGTTCCCGACTTCATGGCCAAGCCATATCTCGCTGATGGCAGGCTACAAGAAGTGATGCCGCAGTGGTGCCCCTACTTCCAGGGCTTCCACCTTTATTACCCGAACCGGCGACAAGCATCATCCGCCTTCACCGCGTTCGTGGATGCGGTGAGGTATCGGGGCAAATAAACCTGGCCGACGGAAGTGATCGAAGTCCCGCTGATAGGTGGAAACCACAACACGTTTCCTACGGCCAGGCCTCAAGTTGTCAATGGTTGTGAGGCGGGGCAACGCTTGTGCCTGGACCAACCTGATATTGGTCATCTGTGACCTTTTCCAGCCACTCAACATTCTTGCCATTTAATGCTTCTTGCACGGCAATATGCGTCATTGAGGTGGTCGTGGACGCACCGTGCCAATGCTTATGTCCCGGTGGACACCAGATGACGTCGCCAGCCCCAGATGGAGAGGCGCTGATTTGGCGCTATTCCTACGTTGAAAAAAGCCTGAAGCTGCACCGTTACTGGAGTTCCAATTGCCAGGGTTGCGCACTGAAGTCGCAATGTACACCGAGCACGGAGCGGCGAGTCCGGCGCAGGGAACATGAATCTGTGTTGGAGGAAGTGCAGAACCGGCTGAGCAACGCGCCGGAGATGATGCGAGTCCAAAAACGAACGGGGGGTCAAGTGGAGTGCAATTTCGCACGGCATTCCAATTGGTATTCCAACCAACAACGAACCAGACATTGATTTTATAAATCAATAGTTTACTGAACAGATAAAAAGCAAATCACAAGCCGGCTTTTTAATTGTCCAATGTCCCATCCAAGGATCTACCTAATGGCGCAGCTATTACAAGAACTTCACGCGCTCCCCCTACCCAATGCCGTGCAACGCCATTCGACCTCATCCAACACCGAACTACAGAAACAAACGAACCTCATACCGCCAACCGCACCAACTCATCTATCAACAATTGCCCAGGCACACTCACCGGCACGCCTTGGCGGGTGACGATCTCGTAAGGCTCGCTGTATGACTTCAACGCCAGCGGCAGTCGGCTCAGCATGCCGTATTCCAAGGCCATGCGGGCAACATCCACCGGCATTACGGCAATCAGCCCCGAATCCTGCAACAGCAGCGACATGGTGGTGAAGGTCGATGACGTTTCGATCGGATAAACCGGAAAACTCAGCCCCGCCTCCCGGAACTCGCGTTCCAGGGTTAGGCGCATGGGCATGTTTACAGGGAATACGATCCAACGCGAGTCGGCGATGTCGCTCAGCTTAAGGTGCTCGTGCCGTGTATACGGATTGGCCGGATTGGCCACCAGCACCAGCTCTTCATGTTCTTTGGATTGGGTATCGTAGGCCGATGGTCTGCGGCTTACGCTGGTTCGACAAATGACCACGTCGAGGCGGCCCTGATCGAGCAGGCTCAGCAAACGGGCGCTGGTGTCTTCGACAATTGAAACTGACAGCTCAGGCTGTTTGGTCCGTAAACGCGCCAAGCCATCTACTAGCATCGGCACGGCGCCCATGATCGTCCCTACCGACAGACGTCCGCCGTGGCCCTGCATGATGCCGAGCATTTCTTCACGCAAATGCGCGACGTCAGTGTGGATCAATCGCGCATAACGCACTACGCACCGGCCCAGGTCATTGGCATCAAGGCCTTTGCTGGTGCGCTCGAATAACGAGGTGCCGAATGTCGACTCAATTTCCTGAAGCGCCTTGGTCGCCCCTGGCTGAGTGATGGCCATGGCCTCGGCGGCTCTGTGAATCGAACCCAGCTCATCAATGCTGATCAGCAAGCGCAGCTGTTTCAGACGTAGTCGCGAGGCGATGATGTTCAGTGAGGGCAACATAGGGGGATCACCAAAAGTTATCACTTGGTTAACAGCTGTCATTAGGCAGCATCGGCCTGGGAATTTAAAGTGACTTGCAACAGGTTCCTCTGGTGCGCATAAGCGCATCGCAAATGCAGGGTACCGCTTATAAAAATAATCAGGAGTTGAGACCGTGCGTCTAATCCAATTTGAATCCGCTCAGTCCGTTCGCCATGTCGGCGTCGTCGAAGGCGATGTGATCCAGGTGGTTAACGGGGTCTTGAGTATGCGTGAACTCGCCCTGTCGGCCATCCGTGCAGGTCACGGCATCGCCGCTGAAGTGCTCGCCCGAGGCACCCAATCCAGCGACCAAAGCTATGCCGCCGCGCTGGAACAGGGCCGGGTGCTGCCGCCACTCGATCACGAAGACTCAGCTCACTGCCTCGTCAGCGGCACCGGCCTGACGCACTTGGGCAGCGCCTCTACTCGCGACAAGATGCACCAGAAGCAAGACGCTGAAAAATCCGCAGCCCCTATCACCGATTCCGCACAGATATTCCAGTGGGGTATTGAAGGTGGGCGCCCTGAGCCCGGCACTCCCGGCGTTCAGCCTGAATGGTTTTACAAGGGCAACGGCTCGATTGTTGTGCGTCCGGGCCAAGCTTTTCAGTCTCCCGAGTTTGCCCAAGACACCGGCGAAGAGCCTGAGCTGACGGGCCTTTATGTGATCGGCGATGACGGCAAGCCCTACCGTATCGGCTTTGCCTTGGGTAATGAGTTTTCCGATCACGTTATGGAGCGTCGTAACTACCTCTACTTGGCCCACTCCAAACTGCGTAATTGCTCCTACGGCCCGGAACTGCGCGTGGGTCCATTGCCACGCCATCTGGCGGGCACCAGCCGCATCCATCGCAATGGCGAAGTGCTGTGGGAGAAAGAGTTTCTGAGTGGCGAAGACAATATGTGCCACTCGATTGAAAACCTTGAGTATCACCATTTCAAATATCAGCAGTTTTTGTGCCCCGGTGATGTGCACGTGCATTTTTTCGGCACCGCGACGCTGTCGTTCGCCGACAACGTGAAAGCGCAGCCAGGCGACGTGTTCGAAATCAGCCTGCCGGAGTTCGGCGCCCCCCTGCGTAATGGTATCGAGGTGAGCCACTCGGGCATCAGCGCTGGCGGCGTCAAAGAGCTGTGACGCAAAAGGCCTCCCGGAGGCCTGTTTAAACTGCCCCTCATAACAAACATAAAAAGAGAGATGAGCATGAAAGCTAACCCTGCTGCGACGGCACCCGTTGC
>NZ_JAMFRV010000497.1 GCF_026224925.1 Pseudomonas sp.
CCTCTTGCACCAGCGCCTGCGCGCAGCCCTTGCCCAGGCCCTTGCTGGCCGCACACACCAGCGCCCAGCGCCCTTTGATGCCCAAGTCCATGTTGTTGCTCCTTGTTGAATGAGTTTGCTGCTCCGCCGCCGTTCAGCGCGCCTTGATTGTTCTTGAGCAGGCTGTTGATGGTCGCGCTGCTTTGTTCGATGGACTTCATGGCCAGTTCGGCGCTGGTGAACATTCGTTTGCCGTCGCTGTTGAGCATGTCATTAGCGCCGCGCATCAACAGCGAGGTTTGCTCCAGGGTGGCGCTGGCCTGTTTGCTGAGTAGGCTCAGTTGCTTAAGCGACTGGCGAATGTCTTCTCGCTCGTCGGCGACCACGCTGGTGGCTTGTTCCAGGTGTTGCAGGGTCAGTGTCAGGCTTTGCACGTTCTCAGCCGAAAACAGCTGGCTGGTGTTGTGTAGCATTTGATTGATCCCGGTCATCAAGTCGCCCGTGTCGTTCAACAACCTGGAAATAGGTGAAGGCGACGCGATGATGACCGGCAGTTTGCCGAATACGCCGATCAGCTCAGGGCTTTGCGGGGTGCCGCCACTGAGTTGAATGATTGAGGTGCCGGTAATCCCCGTCAGGGCCAATTTAGCCAAGGTGTCTTCCTTGATGGGGGTTTCACCCGCAATACGAATCTGCGCCAGAACCCGACGCGGATCTTCCGGGTCCAGACGTAGTTGCACCACATCACCGACCTTGATCCCGCTGTATTGCACGGCGCTGCCGCGCGACAGACCACTGACCGCTTCGTTGAAAATGATCTCGTAGTCCTTGAACGCCGTGTCGACGCTGGATTTGGCCAGCCACAGACCGAACAGCAGCGCCGCAGTGACGACGATTACGGTGAACAGGCCGATCAATACGTGATGGGCACGGGTTTCCATCCTCAGACCTCCTTTCGTTGTGTGTCGGCCGAAAGCGCCGCTCGGCCGCGTGGCCCGTGGAAATATTCATGAATCCAGGCATCGTTGGTCGCTGCAACCTTATCGATTTGATCGGCCACCAACACACGCTTCTGCGCCAACACTGCGACTCGGTCGGTAATCGTGTACAGCGTGTCGAGGTCGTGGGTCACCAGAAACACGCTCAGGCCTAATGCATCGCGCAGGGTCAGAATCAGTTGATCGAAAGCGGCGGCGCCAATGGGGTCGAGTCCAGCCGTGGGTTCGTCGAGAAACAGAATGTCAGGGTCCAGCGCCAATGCTCGAGCCAGCGCTGCACGTTTGATCATGCCGCCAGACAAGGACGCCGGGTATTTATGGGCGGCCGATAACGGTAAACCGGCCAATGCCAGCTTCACGCCTGCCAAGTGTTCTGCTTCTTGACGGGTCAGGCCGGCGTGCTCTATCAGCGGTAACGCGACATTCTCGGTGACGGTCAGGGAAGAAAACAGCGCGCCTTTCTGAAACAGCACGCCGAACCGTCGTTCAACCAATGAGCGGTCTTTCTCCGACAGATGCTGTAAGTCCTGGCCCAAGACTCGGATCTGGCCCTCATCAGGCCGACGAAGCCCGACAATACTGCGCAGCAACACCGACTTTCCGCTGCCCGAACCACCCACCACGGCCAATATCTCGCCCCGGAATAAATCCAGATCTAGGTGTTCGTGCACGCTTTGGCTGCCGAAGCGATTGCACAGGCCGCGGACGTCGATCACCGTTTGCCGTTGTGTGGTCGTCATTGAGGTTGAAATAGCGGTCACCAACCCATCTCCATATAAAACAGCGCGGCCAGTGCATCCAGCACGATAACCACGAAGATAGATTGCACCACGCTGGACGTAGTGTGAGCACCTACAGACTCGGCGCTGCCACTGACTTTGAACCCTTCGAGGCAGCCAATGGCCGCGATCAAAAAGGCGAAGATTGGCGCCTTCACCATGCCCACCAGAAAGTGCTGAACACCGATGTCGGACTGCATCAACGAGAGGAACAGCGCCGGTGAAATATCCAGCGAGATGGCGCAGACGACGCCGCCACCGATGATTCCGGAGAGCATCGCGACAAACGTCAGGATCGGCAGCGAGATCAGCATCGCCAAAATACGCGGCAATACCAATAACTCCACCGGACTCAGGCCGAGGGTGCGAATAGCGTCGATCTCTTCGTTGGCCTTCATCGAACCGATTTGCGCGGTGAAGGCGCTGGCGGTGCGTCCGGCCATCAATATCGCGGTCAGCAACACGCCGAACTCACGCAGGAATGAGAAGGCGACCAAGTCCACGGTGAAGATGCTGGCGCCAAAGCTTTTCAGCACAGTTGCGCCGAGGAACGCCACCACCGCACCCACCAGAAACGTCAGCAGCGCGACGATGGGGGCGGCGTCGAGGCCCGTTTGTTCAATGTGTGAGATCACCGACGTCATTCGCCAGCGTTTGGGACGCAGCAGCGTGAACAGCAGTGTTTGCAGAATCAGGCCGATGAAACCGAGCAATTGCAGTGTGTCTTGCCAGACCGTGTCCACTGCCGTGCCGATCCGCAGCAGCAACTGCATGCCCACAGCCTCTTCCGGCTCTTTGATGGGCTCGCAGTAGTCATGAAGCGCTGACCGAATGGTTTTCAGCAGCGCCCGGCTGGCCGCGGAAAGTTCCGGGGTGTTAGACGCCAATTGTCCCAGGCGGTCGCAGCCGATAAGTTCTACCAACAAGGAAGCGCCTGCGGTATCAAGCGAGCGCAGGTCAGATAGGTCCACGGGTGTACGGTCGTCGTATCGGCCCGCCACGGCGTCCATCTGCCGCTTGAGGTCGCGGTAATGGGCAAGCGTCCAGTCGCCCGCAATCCGCAGGCCTGCCGGACTGTTGGAGATGTTCATCAAGGCACCGCCGGCCAGAGAAGGTAAGGTCATAAGCTCCGAGCTTAGTAGGTTTGCTCTGGTGTAGATGGATTCGACTGGGACGGTGTCGGCTCCGAATCATCTGCTCCGGGCTTAACCCCCAAGGGATCGCCTGTCGGGCGGGTAACCGTAGCCTGGTTTGTGTCGGTGACGACGAACCGCAGGACACCGATCACCTGACCATCCTCCGTTTCCACCCTCACCTCCCAGCGACCCACCGAGTCGTCCGGGAAATTCTGCTTGTGCGTCCAGGCACGATAACCTTCTTTACGCCCGCCGTGGATATCCAGCGCGATGCGATCAACTTCTCGCCCTCGGTGCCTCCAGACGTGATAGATGCGCTCGTCCAGACCACGTGGCGCATTGATCGCCGCGTAAGCGTATAAACCATTTTTGCGTAGCTGACTGGCGCTGATCTCTTTTACGCTTTCGCCAGGCGTACGGTTTTGATCATCGAAATCCGTACTGACCGCGACTTCAGTCATCCATAAGGTCGCTGGCGGTACCCAGGAGCGCAGCAACCACCCCGCTCCACCGATAGCCAGCGTCACCGCCAAAAGCAATAACACGCGGCGCCAATGATTGATCGGAAAACTCGACGCCATGCTCGGGAATGACAAGAGCATGGCGATGCCCAGCGACAGCTTGTAACTCTCTGCGGTGGTCAGGTGCAAGATCACCGGTAATGCCGTGAGCAGCGCAGCGAATAATGTCAGGGTGTGAAAGGCCAGGAACAGCCAGCGTTTAGAGGCCAGCCACTTGTAATACAGCGGGTCAATAATCGACACCAGCGCCGCTGCGCCCAGCAGACTGGTAAACACCAATTGGCCGCTGTTCCAGGTCGTCGTGATGAAGAAAAAAGGTAATACGAAGAACAGACTTTCCTGATGGATCATCTGCGTGCCGTAGCGCAGCAGGGGTTCCGGAATCTGGCGTTTGAAAACACGTGCGAACAGCTTCATCACGCTGTTTTCGAGCATCAACCACAGCCAGCTGACCAGCATGATCGTGGCGATCCATGTCGCCAGGCCTTCTTGGCGATCGACCAGAATGAAGCTGCTGATGCCCGATACAAAACCGAAAAACGCAATCACCCCTGGATAGCGCTTCATCAAGTTCAGCACCTGGGTTACGTAGCGATTCCAGTCCGGCATTCGTGACTTCACTGTGTTTGTAGGAAAAATCCCCGACAGAATAGCAACGCTGCTTGGTTAGCGGTCAGACAGATGCACCATGGTCGCTATTTCCCGAATGAATTTGGTCCCACAGAAAACTCCATACCCTATGGGAGCGCATTTATTCGCGAAGCTTTATTCGGCGTGGCGCCTATGTTTTCGATAAAACAGGCCCGCCATCAGTAGCAACAGCACCGCACTCGCTGCGACCAACCCATACAGCTCGTTGTAACTGATCAACGGCTTTTCTATCCGTAGATAGCCCGGCTGGGCCAGTAATCCACGCAGGGCCTGGTTGGCGGTGTCGAGACTGACCGCTTTGATCTGCCGTGCAGGGTCGGCAAAGTGACCGTCGTCATAATCACTCAATGACCCCCAATAATAATCGGCCAAGGCACTGTCGCCCTGTGCAGACCACGCCAGTTTGTCGATGGCCGCTTGCTGTAAGCGGGCGAACACCGCTGGGTCCAGGCCATCTTTTTGCAGGCGGGCGGTTAATGCG
>NZ_JAMFRV010000498.1 GCF_026224925.1 Pseudomonas sp.
AATTCGGTCCCACAGGTTTGAACTGTAATCGCTGTGGGACCGAATTCATTCGGGAAGAGAGCAGCGCGGTATTTCAGAAAAACCGCGCCACCTATTCAGCGTGACTTACGCCAATTTCTTGTGACGTACACGGTGCGGCTGGGACGCAGAATCGCCCAAGCGTTTTTTGCGGTCGGCTTCGTACTCGGTGTAGTTACCTTCAAAGAAGATCGCTTGCGAGTCATCTTCGTAAGCCAGAATGTGCGTTGCAACCCGATCCAGGAACCACCGGTCGTGAGAGATCACAATGGCAGCGCCTGGGAAGTCGAGCAGCGCTTCTTCAAGCGAACGCAGGGTTTCCACGTCAAGGTCGTTGGACGGTTCGTCGAGCAGCAAAACGTTGGCGCCCTCTTTCAGGGTCAACGCCAAGTGCAGACGGCCGCGCTCACCACCGGACAAGTCCTTGACGAACTTCTGCTGATCGCCGCCTTTGAAGTTGAAACGTCCGACGTAGGTACGCGACGGAATTTCATAGTTGCCAATGCGAATTTGATCGGAACCGTCAGAGACCATTTCCCACACGGTTTTCTTGCCGTCCAGGTCGTCCCGGCTTTGATCGACGCAAGCCAGTTGCACGGTGTCACCAACTTCGATGGTGCCGGAATCAGGCGTTTCCTTGCCCATCAACATACGGAACAGGGTTGATTTACCCGCGCCGTTACCGCCGATCACGCCGACGATTGCGCCCTTGGGCATCGCAAACGACAGGTTGTCGATCAACACGCGATCACCATAGCCCTTGCTGACGTTCTTGAACTCAATAACCTTGTCGCCCAAACGTGGACCGGCAGGGATATAGATTTCGTTGGTCTCGCTGCGCTTCTGGAATTCCTGCGATTGCATTTCTTCGAAGCGTTGCAAGCGCGCCTTGGACTTGGACTGACGTGCCTTGGCGCCTTTACGAACCCATTCCAGCTCGTCTTTCATGGCCTTTTCATGGGCCGACTGCTGCTTGGACTCTTGGGCCAGACGATCGGACTTGGCTTCGAGCCAACCCGAATAGTTGCCCTCGTACGGAATGCCCGCGCCGCGGTCGAGTTCGAGAATCCAGCCAGCGACGTTGTCGAGGAAGTACCGATCGTGCGTGATCGCAACCACAGTGCCCGGGAAATCGTGCAGGAAATGCTCCAGCCAAGCCACGGAGTCAGCGTCCAAGTGGTTGGTCGGTTCGTCGAGCAACAACATGTCCGGGGCCGACAGCAGCAAGCGGCACAGGGCTACCCGACGCTTTTCACCACCGGACAGGTGCTCAATTTTCGCGTCCCAGGCTGGCAAACGCAGTGCATCGGCTGCGACTTCCAGTTGGCGCTCAAGGTTGTGGCCGTCGCTGGCTTGCAGAATGGCTTCGAGCTTGGCTTGTTCTGCCGCCAATTTATCGAAATCTGCATCGGGCTCAGCGTACTCGGCGTACACCTCATCCAAACGCGTTTGCGCGTTTTTGATCACGCTGACGGCTTCTTCGACCACTTCACGCACTGTTTTGGTCGGGTCAAGTTGAGGCTCTTGCGGCAAGTAACCGATGTTGAGCTCTGGCATTGGACGCGCTTCGCCGTCAAATTCAGTGTCTACACCGGCCATGATTTTCAACAGCGTGGATTTACCCGATCCGTTCAAGCCCAGCACGCCGATTTTGGCGCCGGGGAAAAACGACAGGGAAATATTTTTTAGAATTTCCCGCTTCGGCGGCACAACTTTGCTCAGCCGATGCATGGTGAAAACGTATTGAGCCATGAAAAGAAAACCTGGTCTGTGACGATGAATAGAGTGCGAGCTTAGCGCGAGCCTCGACAATAGCGATTGAATTTTATTTATCGACGGCACTTGTCGCCAGACAGAATGCAGCCTTGAATAGAACATTACCCCGATCAAAAGCCGATTGCCGACTTGGTGCTTACTAGATCAGGATCAATACTTGCTTGCAGTGGAGTCGCTATCGTACGAATGGGGCTACACGGCACGTAGGCCAAAGCTACCCGAATGCACACCACAGGGCAAACCACACAGCCCAACGGGACTGGCACCTAGCCACACTTCAAGGCATGCTAGGCGCCCTTTGGGCGTCCGGCTTATAGTGCATTTCGCACCCGCTGCTTCAGTCCAGTCGTCAGGATTAACGCTTGCCCAAACCGATGATGTCTTCTTCTCTGCGTAGCCCTCTTGGCGCGCCAACGGCGCCTTTGCGTGGCTCACTGAAGGGCGCGCTGGCCGCTTTGGTTTTGCTCATGCTCGCGCTGCTGTTGTGGCAGTTGGTCGATCAATTCCAGCAAAGCCAGGACCGCCTGCGCCAACGCAGCCTCGACTACAGCGCTCTGTTTGCTGACCGTTTGAGCCTGAACATGGCGCTCAGTGCGCAGGCGGCACTGAACGTTTTGGACAGCCATAAACAGCACCCTCAGATCGCCGACCAGCAAGCCCAACTGCTGCAGACGCTACATGCGGCCTTACCCTCGCTGCGCAGTGTGGCTTGGTTGAGCGCCGCCGGCGAAGTGCAGGACAGCAGCAGTGATGCAGCGCCCTCAGCTGATGCGGCATTTCTCGCGCAATTGACTCCGATCCTTCAAGGCCGGCCTTATTATTTTGCGAACGCAGCTGACGGTGCTCAATTCTATTTATTAGTGCGCCGGCCAGACGAAGGAACAAAAGCATATTGGGTGTTGCGCCTTGCACCCGAGTTTTTGTCCTCACTGACCCACCAAACCGCTCAGGACTTCAAGCTCAAATGGCAACTGGAGAACATCACATCCCAGCACATTTTTTATCGCGACGACGTCAGCGCACATGACCCTAGCCCTACGCTAACGCCCCAGGGCCATGGCGACATTCAAGATGTCTTGCTTTCACCGCTGATTAATAGCGACTGGCAACTGCGCGGAATGTTCGACGCGGGCAGCGCTCGCCAAGCCCTGCTGCCGCCGTTGATTGGCAAATGCCTGATGGGGTTGTTGTGTTCGTTACTGCCGCTGTTGGTGCTGGCAAACCTGCGTCGCCGGCAACGGCAACTGTATGAGAGCCAACGCCGCTATCGGGACATATTCGACGGTACCGACGTCGCTTTGTGCGTCCTGGACCTGTCAGGACTTCCAAACTGCTTTGAGCAACTGCAACTTAAGAACGCTAACGACCTGAACCGTTTAGTGGAAACCGACCCGCAGCGGTATCAGGAATTGCTGCAACAATTGCAGATTACCGAAGTCAATCAAGTAGCACTGAACCTGCTTAACGTCGAATCCAGCGCACAAGCGTGGGTGCAACTGTTCAAAGATGGGATATGCAGCCAACCGGGGGTTGGCCTGCAGTTGATCGGTGCCATGTTTGACGAAAAGAATGCGCTCGAACTAGAGATCCTTATTTGCAACGCCCAAGGCGAAGATCGGTATTTATGGCTGAACATGCGGGTTCCCAAGCAATCCGCCGACTTCGTGTCGGTCATTCTCAGCATCAGCGATATCAGCAGCCGCAAGCGCGTCGAGTTGTCGCTAATTGAGCGTGAACGCTTCTGGTCGGACGTGGTGCGCACCGTACCGGACCACCTGTATGTGCAAGAATTGCCCAGCCAGCGAATGGTCTATAGCAACCACAACCTTGGTCAGACGCTGGGCTACAGCAAGTCAGACTTGCACGATATGGGCGATTTTTTCTGGGAAATATTGCTTCACCCGGACGATGCCGAGCTTTACAACAACATGCGCAAGCAACAACGCGAAAACGGGCATGTCGAGCTGTTGCAATGCCAACTGCGCTTTCGCGACAGTCGTAACCAATGGCGACGCTTCGATATACGCGAAAAAGCGTTGGCGCGAGACAAGGACCATCAAGTCACACGAATCATCGGCGTGGCCAAGGACATCACTGAGCAGCAAGCGGCCAGCGAGTCTCTGCGCGACAGTGAGCGGCGTTACCGGATGCTGGCCGAAAGCATCAGTGACGTCATTTTCGCTACCGACAGCGCATTAAAACCCAACTACGCCAGCCCCTCGGTTTTTGGAATGCTGGGCTATAGCGCAGAGTGGATTATCCACAATGGCTGGCAGTCGATCATTGCCAATCCCCAGCAACTGATCGGCATGTACTCATTGCTTGAACGTGTCACTAACGCTTTGGGCAAACCAGACGAGCTGGCGGCATTACGGGCCAGCCTGCCTATCCAGCTATTTTTGTTCGACTGTCTGCGTGCCGACGGTCGAAAAATCCCGATAGAGCTGCGGCTGGTGCTGGTCTGGGATGACCAAGGCGTGTTCGAGGGTATTCTTGGTGTTGGCCGTGATATCAGCCAGCAACGTCGCGCGGAAAAAGACCTGCGCATGGCCGCCACGGTTTTTGAGCACTCCACGTCAGCGATCCTGATCACCGACCCGGCGGGCTATATTGTTCAGGCCAACGACGCTTTCAGCCGCGTCAGCGGTTATGCCGTGGCCCAGGTGCTGGACCAACTGCCGACGTTGCTGACCGTAGACGATCAGCAAGAGGCTCACTTGCGCTACATCCTGAAACAACTGCACCAGCGCGGCAGTTGGGAAGGCGAAGTCTGGCTTAAACGCCGCAGTGGCGAGCACTACCCCGCGTGGGTCGGCATCACCGCCGTGTTCGACGACGAAGGCGATCTGGCCAGTTACGTATGTTTCTTCAGCGACATCAGCGAACGCAAGGCCAGCGAGCAACGCATCCACCGCCTGGCCTATTACGACGCATTGACCCACTTGCCCAACCGCACATTGTTTCAGGACCGTCTGCACACTGCGCTGCAGCAGGCCGAACGCCAGCAAGCATGGGTGGTGCTGATGTTCCTCGACCTTGATCGCTTCAAACCGATCAACGATTCCTTGGGCCACGCCGCTGGCGACCGCATGCTGAAGGACATGGCCACGCGCCTGCTGGCTTGCGTCGACGACGACGACACCGTGGCGCGCATGGGCGGCGACGAATTCACCCTGCTGTTGCAACCGCGCGTCAATCGAGAGATAGCACTGAACCGGGCGATCCATGTGGCTGAGCAGATACTTAGCAGCCTGGTGATTCCTTTCGTTCTGGAAGGCCGCGAGTTTTTCGTCACGGCTAGTATCGGGATCGCTCTCAGCCCGCAAGACGGCAGTGAGCTGAGTCATCTGATGAAAAATGCTGACACCGCCATGTATCACGCAAAAGAGCGCGGCAAGAACAACTTCCAGTTTTATCAGGCCGACATGAACGCCAGTGCTCTTGAGCGCCTGGAATTGGAAAGCGACCTGCGGCATGCACTCGAACAGCAAGAGTTCACCCTGTATTACCAACCGCAGTTCAGTGGCGACGGCAAACGCCTAACAGGCGCGGAGGCTCTGTTACGCTGGCGTCATCCGCGGCGCGGCCTGGTGCCACCCGTAGAGTTCATTCCCGTCCTTGAAGAGTTGGGGCTGGTGGTGGAAGTTGGCGATTGGGTGTTGACCGAGGCCTGTCGACAGCTCAAGGCCTGGCATAAAGCCAAGGTTCGGGTACCTAAGGTGTCGGTCAATATTTCCGCTCGGCAGTTTGCCGACGGCCAGTTAGGCACCCGCATTGCGACCATCCTCAGCGAAAGCGGTCTATCCCCCGCGTGCCTGGAGCTGGAACTGACAGAAAGTATCCTGATGCGCGAGGTCAACGAGGCCATGCTGATTCTCGACGGCCTGAAGCAGTTGGGGCTGAGCATCGCAGTCGATGACTTCGGCACCGGTTATTCGTCGCTGAATTACCTCAAGCAGTTCCCCATCGACGTACTGAAAATCGACCGCACCTTCGTTGATGGCCTGCCCTCGGGTGAACAGGATGCGCAAATTGCCCGCGCAATCATCGCCATGGCCCACAGCCTGAACTTGGCGGTGATCGCCGAGGGCGTTGAAACCCACGAGCAGCTTGAGTTCCTGCGCGAGCACGGCTGTGACGAAGTCCAAGGCTACCTGTTCGGCCGCCCCATGCCACCCACCCGCTTCGAAGCGCAATTCAGTAATGATGCGTTGTTTATGTTTGATTAGCAGCCGCAAGTGGCAAGCCCCAAGCGGCAAGAAGTCCGCGTGTAGCTTGAGGTTTGTAGCTTGCAGCTCAAATCCCGCTCATCTGGCACATGACTGCCTTTCATATGCCATATAAAACCTGATGGGTTAGAATGCTGCCTCTTTTCTACTGCCCCGATCCATGAGGACCGCCATGTTCAGCCGTGATTTGACTCTCGCCAAGTACGACTCCGATCTCTTCGCCGCTATGGAGCAAGAAGCCCAGCGCCAGGAAGAGCACATCGAGCTGATCGCCTCGGAGAACTACACCAGCCCTGCCGTCATGGAAGCCCAAGGCTCGGTGTTGACCAACAAGTACGCTGAAGGCTATCCAGGCAAGCGTTACTACGGCGGTTGCGAATTCGTCGACGTGGTTGAACAACTGGCCATTGATCGCGCCAAAGAACTGTTCGGCGCCGATTACGCTAACGTTCAGCCACACGCTGGTTCACAAGCAAACAGCGCGGTCTATCTGGCCTTACTGCAAGCAGGCGATACCATTCTGGGCATGAGCCTGGCCCACGGCGGCCACTTGACCCACGGCGCCAGCGTCAGCTCGTCGGGCAAGTTGTACAACGCGGTGCAGTACGGCATCGACGGCAACGGCTTGATCGACTACGACGAAGTCGAGCGCCTGGCCGTTGAACACAAGCCAAAAATGATCGTGGCAGGTTTCTCTGCTTACTCGCAGATTCTGGATTTCCCACGCTTTCGCGCCATCGCAGACAAAGTCGGTGCCTACCTGTTTGTCGACATGGCTCACGTGGCCGGTCTGGTAGCGGCGGGCGTGTACCCGAACCCGGTTCCTTTCGCGGACGTCGTGACCACCACCACGCACAAGACTCTGCGCGGCCCACGTGGCGGCCTGATCCTGGCCAAAGCTAACGCCGACATCGAGAAGAAGCTGAACTCGGCCGTATTCCCAGGCGCTCAAGGTGGCCCGCTGGAACACGTCATCGCAGCCAAAGCCGTTTGCTTCAAAGAAGCGCTGCAGCCTGAGTTCAAGACTTACCAGCAACAAGTGGTGAAGAATGCCAAGGCCATGGCGGGCGTGTTCATTGACCGCGGCTTCGACGTGGTGTCCGGCGGTACTGAGAACCATCTGTTCCTGCTGTCGCTGATCAAGCAAGACATCTCCGGCAAAGACGCTGACGCCGCATTGGGTCGCGCCTTCATCACCGTGAACAAGAACTCCGTACCGAACGATCCACGCTCCCCGTTCGTTACTTCGGGCCTGCGCTTCGGCACCCCCGCTGTCACCACCCGTGGCTTCAAGGAAGCAGAATGCAAGGAACTCGCTGGTTGGATCTGCGACATCCTGGCTGACTTGAGCAACGAAGCCGTAATCGACAGTGTTCGTGAAAAAGTAAAAGTAATCTGCGCCAAGCTGCCGGTATACGGCGCTTAATAGCCCTGTTACTTGCTGCCAAAAAAGCCCGGCTCATTGAGCCGGGCTTTTTCGTATTTAGACACACGCCATCTTCCCCACGGTGGATAATTAACTTTCGACCTTGGCAAACCCAACCCTAATTTTCTCTTCCGGCAAGTCATCGGCAATAAACACGATCACGCTTTCTCGTTTCTCGCCCTCTGCCCATTCCGTATCCCAATCAAAGCCATACAACTTCAGCACGCCCTGAAACACCATGCGCCGAGGCTCGTTGGCGATGTTGAGCACGCCTTTGTAGCGCAGCAGTTGTTTGCCGTGGTCTTCCAGCAGTTCGTTCATGAACTCGCTGAGCTTGTCGATATCCAGTGGTTTCTCAGTGCGCAGCACCAGACTGGAGATGCGATCAATGGAGGTACCGCCGAGTGACACCGGCCGCAGGTTCATGCTGCCACCGAGGTCAGCGTTGAGGTTGAAACCACGCACGTCCAACAGCTCAGCCAGATCAATCTTGCCGTGTTCAACAATGCGAATCGGTGCGCGGCGGTTGATGCGGGTCAAGCGCTGGCTCAAGGCTTCGAACGCTGCGTCGTCTACCAAATCACGCTTGCTCACCAACAACCGATCGGCAAAACCAATCTGTGCCTGAGCGATGGTCTGGGTCAGGTGTTGCTCGGCATGGGCCGCATCCACCAAGGTGATGATGCCGTCGAGGATGTAACGCTCGCGCAGCTCTTCGTCGATGAAGAAGGTTTGCGCCACGGGGGCCGGATCGGCGAGCCCGGTGCATTCGATTACAAGGCGGTCGAATGCAATTTCACCACTGTCCAACCGCTCAAGCAAAAGGAACAACGCTTTGGTCAAGTCAGTGTGGATCGTGCAGCACACGCAGCCATTGGACAGGGTCATGACTTGCACTGGCTCGCTGCCGAGCAATTGCGTGTCGATACCGGCATCGCTGAATTCGTTTTCGATTACGGCAATCTTCAAGCCGTGCTCGGTTTTAAGCAGATGGCGCAGCAACGTCGTTTTACCCGCGCCGAGAAAACCACTCAGAACGGTCACCGGAATAGGGGTTGAAACTGTCATGGGTACTCCTGCAAATAAAAACGCGCCACGACTGGCGTGGCGCGTTGGATCAAGCTTTACAGCACATCAAGGGTTCAGCAGCACTTGGGCCCGCCTTTCCCACCGTAACGCGCTTCCTGACGCTCTCGAAAAAAGGCTTCGTACGTCATCATCGGCTTGTCCGGGTGCGTCAGCTGCATGTGCTCGACGTAATTGTCATAGTCGGGCATACCCACCATCAGGCGTGCGGCCTGACCGAGGTATTTGCCCAAACGGCTCAGGTCGTTAAACATTTGTGGCGCCTCCGGTGTATCCCGCTTTGCCAGTGCCCAATGGCATGGCCTGGAAAGGTGCTTCTTTATCGGTACGCTCTTTGCTGCCCCACGCCGCTACACCGACCTTGATCGCATAGAACAGAATGGCGAATACCACGAACAGGAACAACCCCGTCAGCACCGCGTTGGTGTACGCGTTGAAGATCACGTGCTGCATCTGGTCGATGCTGGTGGCTGGGGCGAGAATCTGACCTGCGTCCAGTGCCACGCGATATTTGCTGGCCAAAGCCAGGAAACCAAGCGCCGGGCTCGGGTCGAACAGCTTGATGTAACCGGCGGTAGTGGTGCAAATCAGCAACCACACGGCTGGCAGCAGTGGCACCCAGATATAGCGCTGACGCTTCATCTTGATCAGGACCACGGTGGCGAGCATCAACGCGATACCGGCGAGCATCTGGTTGGAGATACCAAACAATGGCCACAAGGTGTTGATCCCGCCCAATGGGTCGATCACGCCTTGGTACAGCAGATAGCCCCACATCG
>NZ_JAMFRV010000499.1 GCF_026224925.1 Pseudomonas sp.
GCATCGGCGCAGCCATTGTCAAACACTTGGCCGAACAAGGCGCAGCCGTCGCTTTCACCTATGTCAGCTCGCAAGCCAAGGCCCAGGAACTGCAAGACAGCATCACTGCCAAAGGCGGCAAAGCACTGGCCATCAAAGCTGACAGCGCCGATGCCGAAGCTATTCGCCACGCGGTGAAGGTCACTGTCGAAACCTTTGGCCAACTAGATATTCTGGTCAATAACGCGGGTGTCCTGGCCATCGCACCGCTGGAAGACTTCAGCCTGGAAGACTTCGACAGAACCCTGGCGATCAACGTCCGTAGCGTGTTCATCGCCTCACAAGAAGCCGCCCGCCACATGAAAGAAGGTGGACGCATCATCAACATCGGCAGCACCAACGCCGACCGCATGCCCTTTGGCGGTGGTGGCCCGTACGCCATGAGCAAATCGGCGCTGGTTGGCCTGACTAAAGGCTTGGCACGGGATCTCGGTCCACGGGGTATCACCATCAACAACGTGCAGCCCGGCCCAGTCGATACCGACATGAACCCGGCCAGCGGTGACTTCGCCGACTCGTTAATCCCGCTGCTCGCGGTAGGTCGCTACGGCACCGCGGACGAAATCGCCAGCTTCGTCACCTACCTCGCCGGCCCGCAAGCGGGCTATATCACAGGCGCCAGTCTGACCATCGACGGCGGTTTCGGCGCCTGATCACGGCTTTACGCTGACAAATGACCCAGCCCCGGACTTCGATAAAGCCGGGGCTGAGTCGTATCTAAGTGTTATTCGCTTAAGCGCATGAAAATTCTGAAAAAAACTTTTGCCTTCGCAGAAGGTTTCGACTACATTAGCGCGCCTCGACAGACCGAATGGTTTGACGAGATACGGTGAGGTGTCCGAGAGGCTTAAGGAGCACGCCTGGAAAGTGTGTATAGAAGAAATTTTATCGAGGGTTCGAATCCCTCCCTCACCGCCACATTGAAACAACACGAAGCCCCTGAATTCATTGATGAATTTCAGGGGCTTCGTGGTTTCTGGGGTTTGAAAAAGGTGCTTGGGCTGATATGGGGCAGGTCCTCGGTATTGAGCGCGTGCCGTTTTCGGGTCTGAGCCGACGGCAGGACGCTAAAAACGTGGAATTCTTGCGCTGAACACTTTTCAGTCCGAAAAAAATCGAAGAATAAGTGATATGGATACCAACGATCCAAGCGTAGAAAGCAGAATACTCCGAGAGATCACCCCTGCTTCGCGGCGATAATATTCCGCCAGCATAAATGGCCCCGTGCCTGTAGGAAGAGCGCTTAGAAGCAGTGCGGCTTGGGCCCATAATGGCGGAAGGTGAAACACTCGGAAGGCGAGATAACCTGTTATCAACGGCTGCACTATTAGCTTTATCAATACCAGTGGCCAAGCACCTGTCACCCGCCCTTCTTGCTTGTGTGCGAGAAAAAGGCCCAATGAGATCAGCGCACAGGGGGTTGTCGCGCTCGCGAGCATGTCCAGGAAATGGAGCACGGGCACTGCGAGTCCCAAGCCAGTCGCAGCCCAAAGCCCACCCGCGATGGGGGAAACCACCAGAGGGTTTTTCGCCAACGCACGCACTACCGTAGCAACGGCCCTACCGATGTGTTTTTCCTGTTGAAGCCCTATCTCAATGCAGATAACAGAAACTGAGAAGAGCCCGCACACAACTATAAGCGAGGAAATCAACGCGGGCTGAAGGCCCGATGGCCCGAGTACAAGCAAGCACAGCGGGATACCTATGTAACCAGTATTGGCATAGGAAGCGCTCAGCCCATCGATGCTCGCCTCGACCAAGGAATGCTTCCCCACAATGCGCCATGCCAGGGTCGCAAAAAATACACAAAAAGCCCCGCCGCTAAACGCGAGAACAAAGCCGGGCTGCCATATTTCCACCCAAGTTGCGGTGGCTGTTGTTTTAAATAACAACGCAGGCAAGCACAGCCAGACCACCAAACGATTGATTTCTGAAGCCGCCGATGGCCCTAGACAATTTGCCTTCCGGCAAATGAATCCGACCAAAATCAGCGCAAAGATGGGCAAAACGACAGTAACGACTGAATGCATGAAGAGCGACGCCAGGATCAATCAAAGGCACTGAGCTTAGAGTTGACATTCAATGCTGTCTAATGCGTACTGAGCGGCCCACCAATACGCTTGACGTATCAATGATCGAACTCCGTCAAATTCGTCATTTCCTTGCCCTGTGCGAGCACCTCCATTTCGGAAAAGCAGCTGAGTCATTGCACCTGACGCAACCGTCTCTTAGCCGCTCGATTGCGGCGCTGGAAGCGGAACTGGGGTCGTCATTGTTCGCCCGTCATTCAAGGTCGGTGCTATTAACAGCAGCAGGCAAAGAGTTTCAAAGCCGTTCAAGAGAAGTCATATCAGGGCTCGACTCTGCAATACGCCATACAAAAGCAACTGCACAAGGAGCACGCGGAATATTGCGCGTGAGCTTCACATCGTTAGCGGCCTGGACCGTCTTACCATCGCTCATGAAGCGTTACATGGGCGCGTATCCATCGGTCGATATGGTGTTGAATGAAGTCCTGCCTAAAGACCTGCCTGCGGCGGTGCAACGTGGCGATGCTGACGTAGCGCTGACCTTCCGCGTAGATGCCACGGAAAGCTTGAACTACCGAGCCCTGCATCACGAACCTCTGTGCGCCGTCATACCGAGCGATCACCCACTGGCGGGTACGAGCCCTATCGACCTTGAGGCGCTTCGACATGATGCCTTCATCACCTTCCCCAGAATCAACGCACCGATACTGTATGACGCGGTGATGGACTGCTGCAGAGATGCAGGGTTACAGCCCGTGGTCAGGATTCAAACACACCTGCAACAAACCATCGTCAATTTGGTGGCCGAAGGGTTAGGCGTTTCGGTGGTGCCCGCCTCCATGCGTAAACTCCAGTTGCCGGGTGCGGTATTTAAAGACATCGTCAACTCGCCGCAAATTGAATACGGCATGGTCTGGAAAATAGGAAACGATAATCCTTGCCTGTCCACATTCTTGAGACATTTTGACGTTTACTGAATGGCTAGCCCCACCGTGCCGAAAACGGGTACGGTGGGCGGCGACCACCCTGGGTCGCCTACTTCGGACACGCACACGATGCTCGACTTTTTTTACAACGCACTCTTGATCGGCATTGGCGCGACAGCGCTACTCGACCTCTGGGCACAACTGTTGCGGATCACTCTGCGCATTGCGACACCGCCTTGGCATTTTGTGGGCCGCTGGTTCGCTGGCATGCTCCAGGGCAGGTTCGTCCATTCTGAAGGCATCAATCAATCGCCTACCGTCGCCGGCGAACTGGCCATTGGCTGGGCCATGCATTATGTGATCGGCGTGCTGTTCGCTGCCGCCTTGCTGGCAATCTGGGGCGTGGATTGGGTGCATGCCCCGCGTTTCATTCCTGCATTGATCGTCGGTCTGGTTACCGTGGGTGCCGGTTGGTTCATCCTGCAACCAGGAATGGGCGTCGGTATCGCCTGTTCCGGAGCCCCCAAACCCAACGTGGCGCGCCTGTTGAATATTGCGGGGCATGTGGTATTCGCCATCGGGCTGTACGGCAGCGCTTTGCTGGTGGGCTGATTGCACTGGTGATTTGAAGGCATGATTCCCCCTCGTCTGAAACGGTATGCGGGGTTGCACGACTGGCTTAAGGATTGCAAAGGTGCCTACGGTTCGAAGTGGCCGACAAAATTCTGTCACTCACACCGAACTTAGATGCTCTAAGACTCCAGCAATGCAATTTGTCACCTACCGGGAGGTGGGACGTGTCGACCCTCAATGAAATAGCAGCCAACTACGCAAGGATGGCTAAAGCGCTGGAAGATTCAAAGTGCCTGTCCAGCGGGGAGGAGCGTGACGTACTGGCTGCCCTGTCGGAACTCGCCGAAGAGTCCAGCAAGCTGAATGAACAGTTTTCTACTTTTGCCAAGGTTGGCGCTGCCCCCGCTCACGCAGAAAGCGCACTCCACTGCGTCTAAATACGGCACGAAAAATAAGCGCGGCACTCTTCTCTCGTCATTCGTCGCTAAAAAACATTCACGTGAGTGTTTTTTTGATAAATGAATGTCATTTGAGCAGTAATCTTGACCGTTCCGGTGTAAAACGTAAGGCAAGAAGCAATGAGCCATAGTGCCTATCGCTGACTAGCGCTGAAGGTACTCAGCTTTCGCGCCAGCCCTTACGTTCTGGAGCCAGTCTTGTCTTTAGTTAGTGAACTAGCGCCGCTTCGTCAGCAAACCGTGTTGGCGAGGTTTGGGGAGCTCGCGCTCCAGTCAAGCAGTCTTGATTTCATTCTGGATCAGGCATGTGCACTGGTGGGTGAAGCGCTGGGTACTGATTTATCCAAAGTTATGCAGTTGCAAGACGACGGCATAACACTCTTGGTGCGCAATGGAGTGGGGTGGCTTGCAGGAGTCGTGGGTGTAGCCGAAGTAATAGCGGAGAAAGGCACATCCGAGGGCTATGCGCTTGAGCGCGGGCAACCGGTCAGGTCTGAAAACATCCAAACAGAAACGCGCTTCGAATACGCAGACTTTCTGAAAGAGAATGGCGTTCAAGCGCTGATCAACGTCCCGATCATGGGCACTGAAGGTAACCCACCCTTTGGATTACTTGAAGTCGATAGCCGAACTCCCAGGAAATTTACCCAGGAAGACACTGACTTTCTTCGTAGCTACGCCAACCTTATCGCAAACGCCATTGAGCGCTTCCGGATCCTTGAAGAGATTCGCGAGGCGCAAGCGAAGTTACGCCTTAGTGAAGAGCATTACCGGATAGCGACGGAGTTGAACCCGCAGATCCCCTGGACTGCCGATGCCCTAGGCAACACCACCAGCTTCGATCCCCGTTGGTTCACGCTCACCGGAATGACCGAACAAGAAGTGCTGGGCAAGGGATGGCAACAAGTCGCCCACCCGGATGATCTGGTGCGCATGAGCGTCAGTTGGTCAACCGCAGTTTCACAGCTACTTCCGTACGACTTCCGAGGGCGGTTAAGAACATCCCTGGCAGGCTACCAATGGTTTCGCGTACGCGCGTTTCCAAAACTGCGCAGTGATCAGACATGCGAGCAGTGGTACGGCACGGTTGAGAATATTGAAGAGCGTATTCAGCTTGAAACAGCGCTGCGGGATTTGAATGCGTCACTTGAAGAACGAGTTGCCCAACGTACGCAGGATCTAAAGAACGAGCAGCATGAGCGCGAGATTACCGAGGAAAAACTGCGACAAAGCCAGAAGATGGAAGCGGTAGGCCAACTTACCGGTGGTATTGCGCATGACTTCAACAACATGCTCGCTGGCATCATCGGCAGTCTGGAATTGATGCAAGTTAAACTGGATAAAGGTCAAACCGATAAGTTTCATATTTATATCGCCATGGCGATGGCGTCGGCTAATCGTGCCTGTGCCCTCACCCACCGGCTGCTGGCCTTTTCCCGGCAACAGAGTCTGGAGCCCAAGCACCTCTCCCCTAATCAATTGATTGTCGGGCTGAAAGATCTCATCAGTCGCACCATAGGTCCGAATATCCACCTGAACACCTCGCTGTCCGCACTTGGCAATGTGTATTGCGATCCGAACCAACTCGAAAACGTCATTCTCAATCTGGCGATCAATGGGCGCGACGCCATGCCTGAGGGCGGCACGCTTACACTGGAAACCTCGCAGACAGACATCGACCCAGCAACGGCCGACAGGCAAGACCTGCAACCGGGCGCTTACATCAAAGTGTCGATAACCGACACTGGGATGGGCATGACGGCCGAGGTCAGCGCACGGGCGTTCGAACCTTTTTTCACCACCAAGGCTATTGGCGAAGGCACTGGACTAGGATTGTCCATGGCCTATGGATTCCTCCAGCAGTCTGGTGGACAAGTTCGAATCCATAGCGTCTTGGGTATTGGCACCACCGTGTCGCTTTATCTGCCAGTCGACTCTGGGCAGCCAGGGGCTGCGCACAACAACGTGGCAGCCCCTTCGTTGGTCCCCAAAGGCCAAGGCGAAACCATCTTGCTGGTCGATGATGAAACGGTGGTCCGAGAGCTGATCAGCGAAATGCTCAGCAATCAGGGTTACAACGTCGTAGAAGCGATCGACAGTCGCTCAGCACTGATCGAGGCTGCGCGACTGAAGTCCATTGACCTGTTGGTCACTGACATTGGTTTGCCCGGCGGGACCAGCGGACGGCACTTGGCGCTTGCGCTAAGGGAGACGGAACCGGATCTCAAAGTACTGTTTATCACCGGATTCGCTCAAGATGCCGCAACCAGAAATGAAGTCCTCCTGCCCGGCATGCAACTTCTCACCAAACCCTTCAGCATGACCGCACTGGGCAGCCGTGTTCAGCGCATGATCGAAGCGCAATAGCAGAGGCAGGCTCAAGAAAAAGCCCGAGTTCAAAATGAATCGGGCTTTTTTACACCAAACCGCTATCGCGGAGCAGTGCTACTACTGAGCGTTTTTCAGCTTGACTACATCGCCAGAGATTTTGGTGGTGTAACCGGTGAGGACCCATGCCCAGAACCAATTTTCCTGTACTTGGGTGTTAATCATCGCGTCGCCGCCTTTGGCCTTGATCGCAGCGTCTTGAGCACGAACAAAACGATTGTTCTGCTGGATTGGGATGACACCAAACAGCAGCAGGCCAGTGGCAGTAGCTTCACTGTGGCCCAGAATAGTGTATTGGCTGCTGTCATACTGCTGCGTCTTCATTGCGGTTCCAGTGCAACCCGCTAACACCAAGGTGAACAAGGCAGACGCAACAACTTTACTAACGTGATTCACTGAGTAACTCCATGGGAAAAATGCTCGGGATCCATCTCTCAAGCGGCGCACACTCTAGCCGATGAAGTAGCACATTGATATCGCTAATGAGCACGTAAATCGTCTGTATTAGTGTTGATATAACAACGCAGCCGACGGCGCCATTGAAGTTCAACTAAGAGTCCTGCCTAATCCGAAGGGTGGCGTCCACTAAGGCCGATGTTAAGCTGCCTGTCCTTCGACACACCCCGAGGCTCTTACCATGCCACCCTCCCCCAACTTCTCTGGCGCGAAGATCGCCGTGATATGCAATGGCGAGCTGTTGACCTATCAGCGTGACAACACGCCGACGATCCCGTGGCCCGGTCTTTGGGATCTACCAGGCGGCGGGCGAGAAGCAGACGAAACACCGGTGCAGTGTGCGTTACGGGAAACCGAGGAAGAATTCGGGCTGACGCTTGACCCTGCATGCATCCTCTGGACCCGCGTCTATCCAGGCCAAGGCATGCAGGGTCTCGACACGTGGTTCTTCGTCGCAGAGGTTCCACTCGGGACGTTTGCCCAAGTGGTATTCGGTGATGAGGGGCAGCGCTGGGAGGTCGCGACGGTAGAAGAGTTTTTGGCAAGAAACGACGCAATCGTGCCTTTGCAGCAACGGTTGCGTGAGTTCTTGTCTGGAGCAAAAGTTTAGCGAGCGACGGGCCTGGCCCGCCGCTGCGTCAGCACTCAGCACTCAGCACTCAGCGTCAGAGCGTCCACTTCAACGAGAACATCAAGTTGCGCGGGTCGCCGTATACACCAGTGCCCTCGGCATTCGGAATGCCTTGCCAGTAGCGGACCCAACCCCACTAGCCCACACCCGAAAAACCGGTCACATTAACGCCCCCTCGCCCGCATCGAGCCACCGATGAAATCACTGCCCAAGCACCTAGCCCTCTCCCTGCTTCTTAGCGCAATCGGCCTAAGCACAGCCTTACAAGCAGCCGACCTCCAGGTCATGACTTCAGGTGGTTTCACCGCAGCCTACAAAAACCTCGGCCCCAAATTCACCGCCGACACCGGCAATACGCTGACCACAATTCTGGGTCCGTCCATGGGCAAGGCACCCGAAGCGATTCCCAACCGCCTCGAACACGGTGAAAAAGCCGATGTGGTGATCATGGTCGGGTATGCGCTGGACGATTTGATCAAGCAGGGCAAAGTGATGCCCGGTTCGCGGGTTGAATTGGCTGACTCACGGATTGGCATGGTGGTCCGAGCAGGTGCTGACAAACCGAAAATCGCGTCGGTGGACGAACTCAAGGCCGCGCTGCTCAAGGCACGTTCTGTCGCCTACTCCGACAGTGCGAGCGGCGTTTACATTCAAGATCAGTTGTTCAAGCGCTTGGGGATCGAAGACCAGCTAAAGCCTAAAGCGAACAGGGTTCCGAAGGTTCCAGTGGCGTCGGTGGTCGCCACCGGCGAGTATGAAGTGGGCTTTCAACAAGTCGCTGAACTACTGCCGGTATCGGGAGTGACGTACGTCGGCAAGATACCGGAAACGGTGCAGTCGGTGACACGCTACGCTGCTGGTATTCCAGTTAATGCCGAGCATCCAAAAGAAGCCAAGGCTTTGCTCACCTATCTCGCTTCGCCAGCGGCTCAGGATGACGTGAATGCCACGGGGCTGGATTCAATCGAGCAAAAATAAGCACCCTTTTCTTCCGCTGACAGGACATTCAATATGATCGATGGACCGGCAGTTTTAACCGTTTTTATGGTGTACGTGGCGGGTGTGGTAATCCCTGGCCCCAACTTTGTTGCGGTGGTTCACAAAGCAGTCGCCGCCACCCGCGCTGAAGCCTTGGCGTTGGTCGCCGGTATTGTGCTGGTCAATATGTTCTGGGCGGCCTGCGCTATCGCAGGGATCGGCGTGGTGTTCGCGGCCTTCCCTTGGGCGGCGCTGGTAGTCAAAGTGTTGGGCGCGGCCTACCTGATCTGGTTTGGCATGCGGCTGTTGATCAAGTCCGCAAACAACCCTGTTGCGCCGGACAACCACAGCGCCAACGGAACGTTTAGGCAAGCATTTCTGCAAGGCGTTGTCACCAATATCGGCAATCCGAAATCCATGGCGTTTTTTGCCGCTGTATTTTCATCCGCAGCACCCGCGAACGTTTCAAACGGCACGTTTGGGTCGATGCTGGCGGTGGTGGGTTTAGTAGCGTTTACCTGGTATGGAATTGTCGCTATAGCGCTGTCGCAGCCTGAGGTTGCATCGTCCTATCGGCGAGCGAAGAAGGTTATAGATCGACTGTGCGGCGGTTTGATTGTGGGGTTGGGGCTGAGGCAGTTGTTGCGGTGATCAAGGCCGCGACCAGCAACCCCGGTCACGGCTGTGCATTGGACTCACCACATCAAACCATCGGCAACATACTCACCACCCGCAACGCCAACCCTTCATAGGCATCCAGCGTTATCGTGAATTCACCGTGCTCGGTCAGATCGCCCTCAACCCGCTCGTTGATGATGTCCACCACCGGGCCAGGGGTGATATCGGGCAGGTGCAGGGTTTCGACGATTTGTTCGCCACTGAAGTTGAGCGCGGTGATTTGCGTACCCTTCCCCGCTGGCAATTCGTGAACCATGATCAGCAAACCCGGGTGTTGCACGTCCGGGATTAGAATCTGCTTGCTGGCGGCGATGTCGTAGGCGCGGCGCACGGCGAGTATTTTCTTTAGCTGTGAGGCGAAGGAATCCGGGCGTTGCAATTGGGAAGTGATACTGCCGTAAAGCGTTTTCGGGCGCGGCATGTTGCCGGCGGAAAACTCGGCTTCCGGGTCGAGATCAACCAAATCGTAAGCGCCGCGGTGGATCCAGCGGGTGTCGCCATCCTGCATTAAATGCTCAACCTGTTCAGCGGGCAACGTCAGCGCACCAACCAGATCCCAGCCAGACAGCGCAAATACGCCGGGTTGCATGGCGTTGTACATCACCAACAGCAGGTGGATGTGCTGAATTTGCTGTATGTCGGCGTCGGTAATGGCGTCGAGGTCACGAATGCCCAATGCGGCGGTAATAATACTAGCGGTGGTGCAGGACACGCCGTTGGTAACGAACTTCAAGTTGTAGGGTGCATGTTCTCCTGCCAAACGTTCGTACATCTCTTCGCGGATATGTTCGCGCAGGATGTTTCCGGGAAAAGTTTGACCTTGATAGTGATAAGTATCGTGGGCATGCAACGTCCAGAAGTGCACTAACTCCAGGGTTAGTTCATCGTGATTTTGCAGCGCATGAATCAACGACGCCGGGTCGATTCCAAACACGTGCACTTGGCGCAGCATCAAGCGCAAAAACTCGGTGGTGCCGGTGAGCAATGCGTGCTGGTAAGCGGGTCGTGTGATGAAGTCGTACGACAAGTCCGCCCCACCGTGGGACATGGCCGCGATGTCATCCAACGTCAGGTTCAGCTCCTGAAAGCTGAAGCCGCCCGCTTTGCGGATCGCGCCACCCAACAATTGATTGCCAGTGATCGACAGCGGATGGCTCTCGGACCAGGCATTGCCTTCAGCCTTGCGCTCGACCCCGAGGAAGCCGTTGGCATCAAGACGCAACACCCGCGCGCCCATGACGTCGATGGCATGCAGCGCGTCGCCGATGATCATCTGCTGCGCAGCAAAGCTGGGGTCCAACCAGTTAAGGGACGGTTGGCCCTCTTTGAAATAGTGCAAGTACACCCAACGACGGTCCTTGCCGTCTACGCCGGTGACTACACCGGTGGCGCTCCAGTCAGTCTCTTTGACGCCGGGCTCGAAAAAGATCACCCGCTGCAATTGGCCAACGATGTAATGCTTCTCCTTGAGGCTGTCGACGACTTCGGGCAGCAAATTTACCGCATCGCGAGTGGGCGGAATGTCAGGTAACAGGGACCAGTCTTCCTCACGGATTTCGACCATGTGGTAAAGGCCCGGATAATCTTCGTAGGCCATTTCTGCCAAACGGAAGTCCGCGCCTTTGCCGGTGTGGGACGGAATGACGTCGTCGATCATCACCGCGTTATGCGCGGCGGCAATCCGGCTCAAGCCCAGTAACTGCGCTTCGGTACCGAGTTCAGGGTCGATTTCGAAGCTGATTCGGTCGAAGTTACCGTCGATGCTCGGGGTGCGTTCGCGACCGCGCAGACCACCGGAGGCTTTCAGCGGCCCATTGTGAATACCCTGCACGCCAATCTCGGACAACGCGTGCCACAGCGTTTCATCACCCAGCGCTTCGAGCACCGAGCCACCTTCGCGAGTGATGATCGACGCCGGGTAAGCGGTGAACCACACCGATGCGATCGCCGAAGCATCCCGAGGTCGAGCTTGGGCGTAGGGCCTTTGCCAGAGACGACCCTGACCTGAATACAACTTCGCACGCTGCTTAGCTGCGTTGAGCATCGACTGCTCAACCAGCCAGTCCACATACTGCTTATCCGGGATCGCCATACTGCCAGTCACTCCGTTTTCACGTGGTTTTGCAGACGAATAGTCAAAGGGAACGTGCCCTTAAAGCTGATCCGTTCTGCACGCGGTTACAAATTCATGCACTGACTGTAAGAGCCCTGGCAACGGCAAACGTTGCATGGCCACAGCATTTGTTGGGCCTTTGGGGCGTGGGTCGATCTGCGGGCAGTCGTCGCCTTTCGCAAGATGGCGCTTGAATCATCGCGTGATCGGCCTATGATGGGCATCTTGTTGTACGACAACGTACCTCGCTAATGAAGGCACGTTGCTTCTCCCACACACTGGCGAGACTCTAATAAAAATGAATGCTCAAGACCCGAATTCCAGCACCCTATTCCTCGACACGGTTTGCTATCCCCCTGTGTGCCTTGACCACAGACTCGATTCGCACTAGTTCCGCTGAGTCCGTTAGCTATGTACGTCTGCCGTCATTACCGCGACGCGGGCCTTCTTGTGCCTCATGGGAATATTCACAGAGCACTTAACGGACTAACCGCCCCACTTACCTTGCATGCTTAGTTCCAGAAAACACAATAATTACAACTAATGGTTTTGGAGAAAATATGGACACACGCGTTGGCATCATTCTGGGCATCACCATCGCTTACTTCGTGGTGATGTCATACATCGGCTTCAGCGTGCGCAAACACGCTAAAAGCAGCGACGGGTTTACCGGCGGCGGCAGGAGCTTCCCACCGTTTTTGATCGCTGCATTGATGCTGTCTGAATTCATCGGCAGCTCGGGCTCGTGTCGCATTCAAAGCAGCGTTCGATTCTATCCCTTTCGTTACAAACCCCTTGAGGAAACAAACACCTCTCGAGTGAGAGAAAGCACCTGTCTACTTCCTTGCGCAAGGGCCTGACTTAAAAAGCTGGGAAGTTGAGTGGTTTCTTTTGCAAC